>CAYMFZ010000719.1:0-2764 GCA_964389585.1 uncultured Pirellulaceae bacterium
GGTTGCAGACGTCGCGTTCAATGTGTTCCTAATGTCAAGCGTTACCACGATCTTGTTCAATGCAAATCCGTTGATGCGATTCGATGGCTACTTCTTACTATCTGATCTACTTGGAATTCCCAACCTCTACCCCAAGGGAACCAAGTGGTTTGGCGATCGACTTAAGCACGTCTTCTTCGGCGTTCCCAAAACGTCGAACATTTGCAGCGCGAATGAACTTCGCCGAGTCGCAATCTACGGCAGCATGGCGTTCTTTTGGAAAATCTCAATCAGCATTAGTTTGACGATTGGTGCCGGCGTTCTTTTCAACGGATTAGGATTGATTCTCAGCCTATTTGGAATTGGGCTTTGGTTTGGAATGCCAATCTATGGTCAGTTAAAACTTTTGTTTGGCCCAAACGCTCCTCACGCTGTTAAGCCAGTCCGCGTCGCAGTCAGTTTCCTTTTGCTGACTGCATTCGGTCTTTGCATGTTTTGGGTTTTAAAAGCACCAGCGACTAAATCGGCTCCCGCGATCGTTCAGTTCGCCAATGAAACATTGTTGCGTGCAAACGCCGATGGTTTTCTCGCCGAGATTTTGGTCGAAGATGGCGCACAAGTGACCAAAGGTCAAAAGTTGATCGCTTTGAACAATCCGCAACTTGTAAACGAAGTTATCGAGTTGGAGCGATTGGCAAACGAAGCCAAAATTCAATACCGAATCTACACGAAACAGAACGAGCTTTCGCTGGCGATGACGGAACTGAGCAAGCACGAAGAACTCGAGTCCCAACTTGCGGAGAAACGCGCGGAGGCCGCTGGCTTGTTGATCACCGCGCCTTTCGATGGATTCGTATTTCAACGGGGACTAGAAAATCAAATTGGAAATTTTGCCAAACGTGGTGACCCGTTGCTTTCTATCGCTCAGCGGCAAACCAAAGAAATGGTTGTCTCAATCGACCAACGCGATCTTGAATCGATCAAAGGAAATGAAGGCGAAGACCTACGAGTGACGTTGCCGGGCTTACCTGTCTTTCATTCGAAACTAGTTCGCGTCGAACCTAAAGCAAGTGAAACACCTTCGCACCCATCGCTGTGTGCGAACGCTGGTGGACCATTAAATGTTCGTCCTGCATCATCCGGGGACGATTCAAATCAGCCGAAATTCGAATTGCTTTCACCACGTTTCAATGTGGTTTTGGAACTGGATTCTGAAATCAGCAAGCAATTGAGTTCGGGACAACGAGGCCGAGCATTCTTCTCGACTTGTGAACAATCTCTGGGAAGCTATTGCTATCTAGCCGCTTCTGACTGGCTAGAAACCAAAATCGAAATAGCGACCCAAACCGCAGCGTTTTAAACTTAAGCCAACGCAACTTTGATTCCGCTCGATGTCTTTCGACTCGACCCTTTGCTACTGATCCTTATTCTTTGGAACAGCCAACGTCTTCGGATCAGCTAACGGCTCCTCAGCGAATGCTTGAAACCTCTCTTCAACCAATTCCTTGGTCGCGATTCCTTTGAAAAACTCAACGCGATATCGAAGTTGCAAGCTGTCGCCAGACTTGACTTTGAAAGCACCGGAGCCTTTTTCCTTGCCCAGAAAATGGTGCATCCCAAACGGATTCGCGGTCACTAATCCGTAGTCACGAGCATGCCATGTCGTCGGATGTCGGATATTGGATGGATGATCGTACATCGCGATACTAACAGGCTGTCCATCAACAGGACCATAGTAGAGCATCCATTTCGCCGGCTTGCCCCAAACTTCTTTGCCCGTGATGCCTTCGCTGTTGATGGATTTTCCAAAGACTTCTTTAACGCCCGATTTCGGTTTTGCAGTCAGACGTAAATCCGGATGGGTGCGGATCGCGAACAACCCTTCTTTGGTATCGTCAAATTGAAAGTCACCATGGGTTGCGCGAAATTCAACCAAACAGTTAATCCATCGGCTGGACTCGTCGCCACCAAACCAATAGGTCGTTTGGTCCGTCAGCAACGTTTTACTGTCGTTTTTTCCATCGGTTTTCCTAACCCAATTCGACGTCGCCCGAAACACGTTACCGGGTTGGCCACTGAAATCAGTTTCTACCATTTCCGTCTTGATCACACCTGCACTCTCTGCCCAGAAATCAACTCCATCTATTTCATGAGCAATCCACATTGATTTGTGATGAGGGTGATCGTGGCTTTCGCCCTCTGCATCTTTCTTCATCGGCCAATCACGCGTCATCGCGATTTGACTAGGTGAATAGATCGGATAAAGAATCGGCTTGTCATACTTCGCGTAGTCGAAAGTTGTAAACAACTCGTCGTCAAGCAAAACATCGATCTTGTTTTCGCGTTTTGCAATCGCAACTTTCGCCGGCTGATGAACAACGTTTGTGGCGGGTGTCTTCTTGTTTGATTCGGCGTGTTTTTGATAGCCGAACGATGTACTCCCCATGCCTACAACTAGAATACAGATGATAAACAAGCGCTTGTACATACGATTCTCAGTCGATTAAGTCGGTTTCGAGCAAGACGAATTTTCGTACAACGCAGGAGTGATATCAATCAGGCATCGGTGAAAGATTCAAAAAAACCAATCGTGAAGAAGTCGCTTGGCGTTTTTAACGTCCTCTACGCGGTCTGCCCTGAGCAGTTTGGGAAGCAGGTCGATTGCCTTGAACTTGACCTCCCTGACGTGACTGTGGACGCTGCCGGTTGGCACCACGGTTTTGCTGTGGTCCACCTTGCCGTTGACCGTTGCCTTGGCCGGCTGCTTGATTGCGGTTGCCTGGAT
>CAYMFZ010000720.1:0-1325 GCA_964389585.1 uncultured Pirellulaceae bacterium
TCAACAACAACTTGAGTTGCTTCGGCCTCAGCAGCTTCATATTCACAGAGAACTAAATAAACTTCATGCCGAAGCGAGCGTAACCTTTTCGACCAATATCGACACCAGACTACTGGCGATCTTTCTGGATCCCAGCCTGGACTACGTCTGCGCAACTCGTAATCAGCCCGCGCTTCCGCCAACTTTTCTTCGTCGGTCAGTTCGAACATTATTCAAATCGGTAGACTTGAATAATGTTGTCGCGTTTCACCTCAAAAGGATTCCCTTTTCGATCTTCATCGAACTCGGGGATCTCGTCATAGAAATCACACTCCGTGCCCGTAAATTTTCCGCTGTTGTCAATTACTCGGTATGTCACTTTTGCAAGTTCGAGTTCTCTCAGTGCTCGCAAAAATTCCGAGATCTCATTTCCAGACAACTCTGAACCGAGATCCCGCACCAACTGCCTGGTTTGCAGAAGTGTTATCGCCCGATCGTTCAGCCAACTATCGATTCGATTAGTTGTCCGAAGCAGTTCGGGGCGAGATTCACGAATTGGATCTAAGCTGACCGATGACATAATCTAAAACACTGGGGGTAAGTCTTTGCCTGATATCCAACAGATTAGTACCATCGCCATGAATTTTAGTGACAACCTTTTCAGGCATGGATGGCGTGTCATCAGTCGGAAGCCAGGTCAACGTAACCGAGAGTGGCAAACACCCGCGATCGAGGCTCTCCTTTAAGATTGTACTCCTTGTTTTGTCCGCGTTGAAATTATCTTCGGGATCAGGGGAACCATAGGTGGCTGGAGACTTATTGTTCTGATCACTGAGTTCTTCCTTGACAAGTTTGGCGAATTCACACCAGACACTTGGGTCAGGTAAAATCACGACGCCGCCAGCTTCTACAATTGGTCGTAAAAGCAGGAGATTGCATGCCGCTTGGCCTACGGCAATTTGCTGGTCTGCTGTCAATTCATAGTGAATGAGTAGACGCCCACAGATCAAATCCCAGAGTACTGTTCTATCCCCATAAAGCAGCCCAAGCTTCACGAATGAATCGAAATCCTTTACCAGACCAAAACCCACGGTTTGGCATTTAGATTCTCCAAATTCACGGGTTGCTTCTAGGGCCCTTCCTCTTGAACTCCCGTTCAAAACCTCGTTCAGGCTTCCCCTTAGTTCTCGAAATGATTCGTGAGTTACCCTATTTGGGACGAACAGCGGCTGGCCGCTTTGATCGTAGGAAATCGCAAGCTTTCGCTCTAAGCAATTCAAATATTCGATGCTTAGCTTCGTCGCTGGGTCTTGTTTTAACATCTAGGCGCCACTCCTCTAAAATTG
>CAYMFZ010000720.1:1335-2761 GCA_964389585.1 uncultured Pirellulaceae bacterium
TCTCCTCGCCCAATATTAATTGTGCCACCCAATGACGTTCAATGAGACTCTTTGAACCTTCCAAGACATAGTCAATGCTCCGTTCAAGTGGACGGTCAACCTTCTTTCCTGAAACATGCTAGATCAATAGTTTGTTGTTGGACTCCTACTCTGGATAAACCTGTTCCTGCATATTGGCTCTAAAACTGTAAATCAATACCAACCTTCAGGCGTCATTCCGTGCCACTATCCCGACCAACCGATGAAAAACTACAACGCTTTGCTTGGACTTACGATATCAACAGTGTGATTCCGCTGTTCAAATCAGCGAAAAAGCAACTGGATGAACTTGGTTTTTCGTTCAAAAATGCGCAACCTTACGAAACGACTACGGAACTTCTAGGAGGATTCAATGGTGCATCTTGGCGGAGCTGGATCGAAAGTGTTGATTCCAGCGATACCGATGCCCTGAACGCACTCTGTCGTTTTGCAGCAACGTGTGGCAGGCGACTAGGGGAAATCGCAACCCGTGGCGACGATCCGCTACAAGACATTGTTGATACGCCTCAAGAAAAGTTGGACGTGGAATTGAAGCCTTGGCTTGATCCAACGGAAAAGGCTCACATTGCCAAGTTTGCAAAAGCGCTGATTGCATTGCGAAACAACAATGGCGGCTTTCTGGTTCTGGGATTTGAGGACGACGGAACCTCCTCGCCAAACCCACCAAGCGATTTGGACTCGGTTTATCACATCGACACAATTCAACAAATCGTTTCGAAATATGCATTTGAGCCGTTTGCCGTAGATATTGAAATACGAATCGCCAGCGGGCAACCTCATCCGATCGTCGTTGTACCCAAGGGCGTGTTGACGCCAGTGTTTGCTAAATCGACCATCGCTGATCCAGATAACGAGAAAAAGAACCTAGTCCAAGATGACATGATATATGTGCGCTCGATTACGGCGAACAATCGGGTGTCCAGTTCGAAACTTCGTCGTGGCGACATCAATAGGCTTATGCGAATATGCTTTGAGAATCGGGAGGCTGATATTGGTGCGTTTATCCGGCGGCACTTGACAGGACTGAATGTCGAAGGGATCCAGAGTTTGGTGACTGGCTGGCAACAATCGACAAACGAATCGTCCGCCACAACTGACTATTTAGAAAGCTCCTTCAGCCGATATCAAGAAGCTTATGCCGAGCGAGGAACACCAGCTCCTGAAATCGGATACATGGAGTTCGCGGCAGTCATTGACGGGATTGCAGAACCCAAACCCGTTACTCAGGAATTCTTGTACACACTGAAAACGGTTCAGCGCGATTACAGTGGCTGGCCACCTTGGACTTTCATCGACAATCCAGAGGCAAGTGTCTACAACCCACGTGTTGTTGCTGGCGTTTGGGAAGCGTTGATGGACGGGCAGAATGACGGCGCTATGGCAATGC
>CAYMFZ010000721.1:0-2758 GCA_964389585.1 uncultured Pirellulaceae bacterium
AAAACAGGCACGTACGTGGTACGTCCAACTTGGTAAGAAGCAAATTCGATTGGGACGCAACAAAAAGGAGGCATTTGAGAAGTACCACGAAATTATGGCGGACCGTGGAACCGCTGCGGTTCATTACGAAAAAATTGTCCCACTGCTGGACGATTATCTTGAATGGGTCAAACAGAATCGTGAGCCGTTGACCTTTGAAAAGGCGGTTCGGCACTTGCAACCGTTTGCGGAATTCATCGGGCCAAGCTTGACCATTTCGGGGCTGACGCCGCACTTGGTATTGAATTGGGCCGAAAAGAAAAAGACTTGGAACTCGACAACCAAGAATGATGCAATTTCGATGGTTCAAAGAGCTTTGAATTGGGGCGTCAAACGCGGTCATATCCCTCGATCGCCTATCGCCAAAATTGATGGTAAGCCAAGACGCTTGCGGAGAGAAGTGTTCCTAACGGAAGATGAGTTCAAGAAGCTTCGCGTCGAAGTCACCGACTGTTTCGCAGACATCCTCGATTTCATGTGGTTTACCGGATGCCGACCAACGGAAGCTCGCAATCTGAAAGTTGAACATGTTGACTTGAAGAACAAGATGGTCATGTTCCCTTGCAGTGAATCTAAAGGGAAGCGAAACGAGCGAGTGATTTTCCTGCCGCCTCAAGCCGCATGCGTTTTGGAGCGTCAACTCGAAACTTACGAAAGTGGTTTCGTTTTTCGCAACACACACGGTAACAAGTGGCGGCGGAATGCATTGTCGTGCCGTTTCAAGCGGCTTCGCGAAAAGATTGGCAAACAGCTATGTGCGTACGCTATGCGGCATTCTTATGCGACTGAAGGCCTGAAGAGAGGAGTTGATTCATTGACGCTTGCTCAAATCATGGGGCACAGCGATACGACGATGCTGTCACGGCACTACGCTCACCTTGCTCGCAATCCAGTTTACCTTGCAGAGCAGGCATGTCGCGTTAGAGGTTAATATGCCGGAGCTTTGGCCTGCTTGATGAGTCTGCATCTCGGCAAGATTTCAGATAGCGGGCCAAGTCTTCCTCCGATATCCGGATGGCTCCTCGACCAATGCCAATTCGATGACAGACGATTTGCCCAGCATCGACCAATCCATAGATAATTGACGAGCTAACATTGAGCCGTTCGGCTACGTCTTTGACGGACAACATGTGGCGACTCCTAAAACAATTTTCGTTCGACTTGATTGCCGTAGACGGTCCATTCAGTTCTTGGTTGTTCTTCCCTGCCATAGAGTTCGAGGTAGGGGCCGGGGCTGACTTTTTCAATTAGGCGGCGGAATGCGAATGGTTTTTTGCTGTGCCGAGTGCGGCGATTCAATAGCCAGCTTCGGCATGTTTTGTCCTCGAACGGAGAGCTACCGCGAACGCCCAACAACAGGAACTCGTGTGACACCCGCCAGTAGTTGCCCATGCCAAGCTGTGGCTTGATCCAAATCAGACACGACTTGTATTGGAAGCCCCATGCTTCGATGACGGTGAAGGCGTCACGCAAGAATGCGTTGGTCGTCCATAAATGCAGGTGAGCATTGTCGGTAATCAAGTCCGCAACTGGTTCGGCGCAGATCTGGCCGATGTCGAGCGTCGAGTAATGATTGCTCGCGGCACCACGCGATGCTCGATTGCTGTACGCCCACGGAGGGTCGGCGTAGACCGTTCGAAACTTCATTTGAGTCTCGACCAACGTTTCGAGGCTGCTCACGATGCTCGGTCGGTTCATGAACGGGCCATCTCCGACTCAACGACTTCGGTTAGGCCGTTTTGTTGAGCCTGACGGTACATCCAAATCCAGCCGTAGGCTTTGTCCAACACCAAACGCATGACGGGAATATCGTCCGGGCCGAACCGTTTTGATTCTTTCCAGCAATCGCCATCGCGATAAAGCCGCACTATCGCAAGTGAGAAACGAAACTTGCCTTTCGTGCAACGGACACGAACGGTCGCTTTGATAAGGCCGCACTTGATAACGTGCTCGACGGATTTAGATTTCGGCATCATGTTGGCTCCATGAGTCGGTGATGTTTTGCAGGTCGTTTGCTAGTTCGACTAGCTGCTGGTGAAGCGTTTCCTCGACCCAGCCATCGTCCGCAATCGAAAACGCCAAGACTTGGCAGGCTTTCACAATGTTGCGCAAATCATTGGGGCGAAGCCAACTGATTGCTTCGCCTTTGGAATCAATTCGGTAAAGGTTGAAGCGGTACTGAGCTTCATCCAGCTCCGTTTCCAGCCGATGGATGTGAGAAATCAAGTCTCCAGCTCCGGCGACGAAGTACGGCTTTTTCGGAAATGCAGTTTCGATTTTGCTGGCCACGACTCACTCTGCTGTTTGGGAAATGAAAGATTCGGGGAGGAGCAATGCTCCTCCCCACGATGACTAGCGGACTAGCTACCGTTTTTTGATTTGGCACCAGACTTTGCTTTCTGGTTCCAAATCCACTGATAGGCAAAATCAATTGCCTTCGAGACCACTGGCAAATCGTTGTGACTGAACGAGGTCGAATCCTTGAACTCGTCGCCGTCCTTGTAAGACCTTGTCAACTCGACGTTGAACCAAGACGCTCCTTTGTCACTCGCGTTTTCCCAAATGGTTGCCCGGATACTTCCGAGCTGAATCTTCTTCGCTGGTTTCTGTGCCATAGCACCTCCAATGTGACCTGCATGCAGGTCGGTTTTCAATTGACGCCACTCGCCTTCTAGTAATCACTGGGCAACAAAATGGTCGTCGCGGTTCGGTTCCATTC
>CAYMFZ010000722.1:0-2335 GCA_964389585.1 uncultured Pirellulaceae bacterium
CCACTCTCCCATCCCTTCTCGCCAGACCAGGTCACTTGCTGACAACTGCCCCAATCCAATTAATTCGATGATCTTTGCCTGGGCAACAGGGCCATGCGATTCGTCATTGATTCCGTAATGCCAAACTTCTTCCAAGTTGACAACTGGTTGGCCGCTTTGACTGTTTCCAGCAGCCTGTCTTCCGGAAGAGCCTTGACCCGAGCTGCCGCCAACCTTCGTCTTTCTGGCGGCTGCCTGAAATAGATCTGGGAACTCGCTTGCTTTCTGCCAATGTTCATTGTCGGTTGACAACATATGGACTCGGCTCAACTTGCCCTGCTTGACCATTTCGATCAGTCGTTCGGGCAAAAATGGCCCCAGCACACGGCCTCGAATTTTTACATAGTAGGTTTGATCAGGCATGAACTATTTCGTGGGTGAATTTATATAAATTGGCCGACCAGATTGAAGATTCGAGCTGCTGTTCAATTCAGTTGTCTTGGCATTAAACGTCCCGACGTTTTCTAGCCCGACTGATTCATCTGCTTTTAAGTTGACGCAATACAACTCGACTCCGTCTTCTAGTTGGCTCGTCGTATCAATTAGCCACTTCTTGTTGGCGTTTCGGTATATGAATCCGACCAACTGGTAGTCTTGAATGTCGCTCCATTGCAACATCTCGGCGAGGTCTTCTTTTGAAATGTTGGCCGAGAGCTCTAGTTCGCCTAAGTCTTCTTTAAATCGTTCGAGAAATTTACTTGCGATCCTTCGGAGGTCTTGGTTTTCTTCAGTCTTATATTTCCACTTGTTTCCGACTAGCTTTTGCGATTGCATTTCCGAGCGCTGTTTCTCGGCAAACGGCTTTAGTTCAGGCGACATTAAAGTCGCGAACAATAAAACTTGATTGAGATATTCACATTGAACCAGCGAATCAAGATAGGGCGAGGGTTGCGACGAATTACCACTGCCGAGAGATGTGTTGATTAATTCAAAGCACAATTTGTCGTAGTTCGTTATTTTTTCCGCACTCAATTGTTTCGATATTTGCTCAGAAATCCGGCAATGCGGCGCTTTCATGGCTTTTGTGTTAATCGCTTTCGTCGAAATAGGTGGACGATCCGTTTTTTTGAAATATTTGAACGTTTTGTCTGACGGATCAAATGGAACGGCCAAGTAGTAGAACTCATTTTCCTGTACTGCGATTTCGATGATTTCGTATTCTGATCGCTCAAAGAAAGTACGCAGCAGCTTCCTGTTTTTATCGCCACCGGCCGGCCGCAATTGCTTTTTGTCGAGGAATTGAACCAACTTCAAAATGGGTCCGTCGGGCATCTTGAATTTGGTTTGACTCGCAAGCTTAATCTTTTTTGATAAATCTCCCGCGTCGTTTGCTGAAATGGCTTCGAGTGCCGCAGCGTTGAGTTTTTCCGCGATCGTTTTCCAGCTGTTGAACGCGTTCCAGTTATCACTTTCCTTGGCTGTACTCAAGAAATTTTGAGCGTTAATATTGTCTGGATACATTTCAGCAAAACTCACAAGTGAATCCGCATATTGCTTCGGAGCGTTTAGATGCCTTTTAAGTTTTGCCAATTCCTGAACCGCTTGGTTTCCCATCTGGATTTGTCGTATCCGAGCAGCGGCTTTGGCAGTTAGGTTGTTGGCGTTGTTCTTCATCAAACTCGATATTCCAGCCATGCCATCCACTCGTTTTGTGGAATCCAAAAGCAGTCGATTTATGTCACTTATTAGACGATTCAAATTGTCGGTTGTCGCCAAATCAGTATCTTCGTTTAAGGCGTTTTCCAGTGATTTCTGGATCGGTTTCAACTTCGCTTGAAATAGGGAGTTGCGTTTGTTTTGGCGAATTTGTCGTTCCGAATTTAAGCGATTCCTAAGAGCTTCGATCTCATTGTTCTCTGAATCGTTTGCCGCAAGATTTTTGGCCTCATCAAGGTAGTTATCGAGATTTATTTCTAAAGGCCCGACTAGGTCAACAAGTTCAACTAAGTCTTTGAATTTGGACTGTCGTTCTTTCTCCTTGCTTTGATTCGCGACCAATTGATCGTGTAAACGGATAACTTCCGCGTCCCGTTGAACCTGATCGTCCAGTCCTGCAAAAAATGACAGACCTGACTCAAATCCATTCTCGGCAACAAATTGAGCCATTTGTTTTTGGCTGTTGATTATTCGGTTCTGCTTAGAGCGGTGATCGATGTACATCGCAATAGAGACGATACATGCAATCAGTGCCGTCAAACCAATAGAGGCCTTCAGCCACGTTTTCCTGCGCCGAGTTGTCTCCAATCCATCTCGATAGTTGTTTACTCGGTGGATGAGCGTCTCTGGTAGTTCTCGT
>CAYMFZ010000722.1:2397-2754 GCA_964389585.1 uncultured Pirellulaceae bacterium
CTTCTGTGCTTCATAGATTTTTCGATCTAGCTGCTCGATTGGTACCTGTTGTTCAATTCCCGATTCTAGAGCGACTACCGCTAGACGGAACGACTCATCTTGATTCGCCTCGTCATCCGCTTCCGCCAACCATCGCAATGGCTCTTGAGCGAGTTGGAAAACGTCATCATTTGGAGTGAGTCGGGCGGTTTGATTCAAGTCCAGCCACTCTTTGCGAAGGTCTCGCGCAACGGTTTCGTCATATTCAACAAGACAATCGTTAAGTCGATTGGCGATACTGTTCATCTTTGAGCGGGCATCCGATTTTGCCAATGTCTCGGACGTACCCTCAATTTCTGAAATCAATTGTTTGGGAAT
>CAYMFZ010000723.1:0-2743 GCA_964389585.1 uncultured Pirellulaceae bacterium
ATCGAGGGTTTCTCGAGGGTCGGACGGATGGCGACAAGTATTGCTTGCTCTTACATCTTTCCAACCTCGAACTGAAATCGCCAGAAAAACAGCCGGCTGAAGACGCGGCAGGGGAGGAAAACTAACATGCCTGAAGAAACACTACTCAATTCATCACTCGTCGAAATCAAGTTGGGCGCGTACGGCGTAGCGGCGTCGACAGCACTCAGTGATCCGTCCTTGCTTTCAACCGTCAGGAACTACAAACGGCAAGTCGCGTCACGTTTGTTTCCACTTGGGCGCGAAGACATTTCACGCAAGATTCCGGATGCCGAGTATCACGTTAGCCGAAAGATTGATGGCGAATTCTCAGTCTTGATCTATCGCAGCGGCGAACTGTTCACGCTTAATCCAGGTGGCACCGTCCGCGTCGGACTTCCGTTTCAAGAAGAAGCTTTGAAACTGTTGAACGCGTCGGAGATAGAGCAAGCCGTGATCGCTGGAGAGTTGTACGTAACCAACGAAGAGGGGCGTCGGCCTCGTGTCCACGATGTTGTCAGCGTTGCCCGCCAACCAAAATCGGAGGAAGAGCTCAAACGCATTCGATTCGCGGTCTTCGACTTTATTTCAATCAATGGCGAACCTTTCGAAGAAAACTATGCGGACGTCTGGAAGAAAATCGACCAGACTTTCTCTGGCGGCTCTGCAATCCATCCGGTCGAAACCATCGCGATTAAAGGACATGGCGAAGTAAAAAAGCAGTTTGAAAAATGGGTTACTGACGAATCCGCGGAAGGAATTGTTGTTCGAAGTGATTCGGCTGGCAATTTCAAAGTCAAACCGCGTCACAATATCGATGCGGTAGTGATTGGCTTTACCGAGTCCACAGACGATCGCCAAGGCATGTTGCATGATCTTTTGCTGGGCGTCGTTCGGGCTGATGGCTCAATTCATGCGTTGTGCCGAGTCGGCGGTGGATTTAGCGAAGAACAACGCCGGGAAATGCTGAGCGATTTGCAGGACATGATTGTTGAAAGTGAATATGCGGAAGTTAATTCCGATCACGTCGCTTATCAAATGGTTGAACCAAAATGGGTCATCGAAATTAGTTGTCTCGATATGATTGCCCAAAATACACGAGGTGGTTCAGTCAATCGAATGGTTCTCAATTACGACACGATGGCAAAGCGTTACGAAGTCGTTCGGCGGCTTCCAATGGTCAGCGTGATTTCTCCGCAGTTCATCCGTATCCGTGATGATAAAGAGTTTAATCCCACCGACGTTCGAATCAGCCAAGTCACAGACTTGGTTCCGGTTGCGATGGCAGATATTGCGGCCAGCGAAATGAAAATGGCAAAATCTTCCATCCAGGAGCGAGAGGTTTACACCAAAGTCCTCAAGGGTGAGACAATGGTGCGAAAATTCGTCCGTTGGAAAACCAACAAGGAGTCAGACGGAGGCGAGTTTCCTGCTTATGTTGTTCACTATACCGATTTTAGTCCCAATCGAAAAACACCTTTGACGCGCGAGGTGCGCGTTTCCAATTCGGAGACACAGATTAAAGAGCTTTGGGATGAACTCAAGAAATCGAACATCAAAAAAGGCTGGGAAATTTATGTTCCGCCCGCCTGAACCATCACGTGCTGAACGTCAAAGCTGAACTGACGGATGCCATGAATAGATGGGTGCCATAAATAGATGGGTGCCATGTTTACGCTCGCGTTCGCGTAAGCATGCTCACGACGAGCGTGACGCATGGAACCCTGCGATGAAGTCAAAATTAGGTCTGATAAAACACTAGAGGACATTTCAAAACCTAAAATCGTGCGATCATCGTAGTGGGATTCGCCAGAATTCCCTTTGTTTTGAAAGCGAGCTGGGACTTCTGGCGAAGTCCACTACAGGTTTTGAAATACCCTCTAGTTCTTAAACCTGAATTAGTCGAAGGACCACTAGAACTAAACAATACAAAATTCGAAATTGACTTGAGAGACCCACAATGAAATTGCGTTATTTGATCGTCCTGTTGCTCACTGTATTTGTCAGCCCTTTATTCGTAAGCCCAAACTGCATCGGTCAAACTGCGACTGATGACGCAGGCAAGAAAACAGAAAGTTCGATTGTCGCTGATTATCAAGCTGCCGCCGACAAGATTATCGCCAGTGCACGCAAGGGTAACGACTCGTATTTGAAGCTACAAGAACTTTGTGACGACATTGGGCATCGGCTTTGCGGAAGCGAATCACTTGACCAGGCAATTGAGTGGGCGCAAACATCGATGAAGGCAGATGGGCAAGAGAATGTTCACGCCGAGACGGTGACCGTGCGAAAGTGGCACCGTGGAAACGAAAGCTGTGAACTGATTGAGCCGCGGGCAATGAAAATTGAGATGTTGGGCTTGGGTTGGTCGGTCGGCACAACCGCCGACGGCGTAACGGCTGAAGTGATCGTGGTCGATGATAAAGCCGAGCTTGATTCGTTGAGTGATGACCAAATCAAAGGCAAAATCGTCGTCTTCAATTACGCGATGGCGGACTATTCGGATATCGACGGATCGGGTTACGGTGACGCTGTGCAGTATCGCTCAAACGGAGCAAGCTGGGCCGCTGAGCGAGGTGGCGTCGCGGCACTTGTGCGTTCGGTCACAGCGTACTCTTTGAATTCGCCTCATACGGGTGCGATGCGATACAACGCGGAAATTGAAAAAGTTCCATCAGCAGCAATCTCAGTTGAAGCGGCCACGATGCTTCGCCGACTTCAAGAT
>CAYMFZ010000724.1:0-2740 GCA_964389585.1 uncultured Pirellulaceae bacterium
GTGCACGCGTGACGAGGTCTACAGCGGTAATTGACCCCGGAGCGCCACCACTAACCCGCGCCATTTGAGTTTGGGCATCGATCAAATCCGTGGTCGAATCACCTCGCAATCCGAACAAGGTTTCCGCCAGAAGTGCTGTGTTTGAAGAGCCATCAGTTAACTGGCCGAACGTGACTTCTGATCCTCGCCAAAATACGCCATCGGTAGGTTGACGTGTCACGTATAGAACTCCAGTCGCCGTCCCCGAGTTTCCAAAGTAGTTCGAGCCAGCCCAGGTCGTTCCATTCTCTTCCAAGAATGGGTTTCCACTGTCACTGGGGCATTCCAAAATGGAGCCGCGTTGGCTTACAAGGTCGGAGTAAAATGGATTGACGACTGGGTTCCATGGCACTCCTTGAAGAAGGTCTTGGTCGAAATCAATCTGAGATTGTAGATTCGCTTGCTCCACAAACGGGAGGATTTGAGCAATCAGAGAGTAGCCTTCGAGTGATCCGGCTGCTGGAGTGGGAAAGTGCCGGTGCGCACTTTCGTAATTATGAGAAGCCAACGCAAGTTGACGCATACTGTTGGCACATTGAGTTCTTCGAGCAGCTTCACGAACTTGTTGCACCGCCGGCAATAGCATGCCGATCAAAATTCCGATGATGGCAATGACAACGAGTAATTCAACCAGCGTAAAAGCGGGCCGGATTCGTTGTTTTTGGTCTGATATCGTTTGGGTTTTCATTATTCTTTCTTTCGTATTTGTTTGAGTGTGCGATTTGTGCACGATTTTCTTCACGGAACTTCTTTGAGCGCGCAACGATAGCGCAAGTCGCGACTGAGCAAAAATTCGCGTGTCGTTAGAACTGATCAAGACGGCATTTGTGAATCCACACGGCGACTATTGATATCGCAGTGGTTTCGCTAGTTAAACGAGCTGCAAGCGCAACTCGATCCGAGCTGAAACACGATCAACAGAATGCAACGAAAGAAAAACTGGCGGTCCACGAGCATGATCCGTGATAACTGCACAGACGCAGAGGTCTGGAACACGAGTTAAAACTTCGCAGAATGGAAAATCTGCACAGATACGACCAGCGTTTGGCTGAATCGCGTTGAAGTTTGCGAAAAACCGACAAAGCAGACAATCCGAATGCGGTAAACTCGACGTCAGTTGAGATTTGTTTTGGTCGCTCGTAGTGTCCGTGTACGACGAATGGTGGTCACAGCAACAATCTGGTCTAGAAGAACTAGAATCGTCGAAGAGTCTACAGCACGAATCGCCGTGCAAACCAAAACAGGTTAAGCGATGCAACGAAGGACCAAGATTCAACAGCGGAATCAAGACCAAGAGAAGCAAATAAGTTGCAACATGCTTGCGCATAAAAATGTCGAGCCAAAATTTGTAACACGGCCCGACAAACGCATCTTACTTTCATCTTTACGTGCGTCAATGGAGAAAGTTCAATGAAAAAATTGATTTGTTTTTAAACTAAGAACGAGCACCAATTGAAGTCTTGTGAGTAAATCTTCATGAACAGAAACTAGTCATGCGTAGCAACGAAGAGCTAAATTTTGAAGTCCTGCGTTCAACAAGGTTGATGAATCGCATCACAAAGAAAGCGCACATATGGTTTGGCGGTTTTGAAGTGGCTGACCAGTTTGTCAATCAACTTCTTATCTAAAATATCTTTCTCAGTTAGTTGCACCAATCCTATGTGATCTTTGCGTTTTAAATCATTGATCAGCGGATGGTTTTCGTCAAACCCGCGAGGTGGTCGTTTCAAGCTCGTGCCATGCAACTCAAAAGTTGATTTGAATGATTTATTGTTGATTGTTCGCTTCCAACGTTTGGGATCGTCGTCAATGAGTGTGCGGATCTGAGTCAAGGTTGGATTGTCTGGATGCCAGATTCCAGCACCTACGAAAATCTCTTTGGGATCGATGTGAAAATAGAATCCAGGGGCATGAACATTTTTGCCAGCCTCGTGTCGAAAGTGAATGCCAACATTGGTTTTGTAAGGCGTCTTGTCTTTGGAGAACCGCGTGTCTCGATAGATCCGCATCAATGAACCTCCCGACTTTTTTGGAACTGCCAAAAAATGAGGTGTGACTTTTTTCAGTGGGCCTTGGATATCCGTAACCAATTCTAACGCCGGATTGAGGACGAGTTCTTCGTAACGCGGTTTGTTTTTGGCGAACCAATCACGGTTGTTATTCTTGCCAAGCTGTTTTAGGAACTTGACCGCGTCTTTTGGAAAGCCTTCGAACATTGTCGACCTTGAATCTTGAATTTGGTAGTTAGATCGCCATTTTAGGGATTCGAGCGGACTCGCGATAGAAAGCACTTCAAAGGTCAAAGTAGAAATAGACTCGCTTGAAACCGATGCTGGTGGAAATCTCAGCCCCAATTCGGATTGTTATGGAGGTAGAGCCCCGTTCCGGAGAAGACATCTTTGCCAAATCAGCGCGAGTTGCGATATTAGTAGATTGCGTTTGGATCTGACAAGCTTTTGGTGACCCATCAGAAGTTCCGGATCAGCGAGATGATTCAATTCTCGCGTACTATAACACTTGGAAAAATCAGTGCTACGAACACATACTTGCGGCGAATTGAACATCGACAAGGTCGGTGAGACGGCAACCCTCTGTGGATGGGTGGACACAATTCGAGATTTTGGCGGCGTGACATTTATTGATTTGCGCGACCGCTATGGGCGAACCCAAGTCGGCTTTAACCCAGACGCAAGTTCTGATG
>CAYMFZ010000725.1:0-2719 GCA_964389585.1 uncultured Pirellulaceae bacterium
TTCACGTACGGATCTGTGCGGGGGGCGGTCAGAAATGACCGTCCCTACCGCGATCGTTCTAGTGCTGGGGAAGCAAGTTGTGGAAGAGTTTTATTTTCATCGTTGTATAGATTCTATTTTTTCTACATTAAAAGCAGGCATATTTCCGATGACAACGGCATCTTAGTTAGAATGGGATAGCTAAGCCGACGATTGGAGTTGCCGTCGTGCCAGCGAAAAGATCCCTCATGGAAAAGTAAGCGGCGATCAATTAATGAGTGAAAATTTAGAAGCATATTTGCATCCAACTTACGCTGGATCATTTGCTGAATTTGGCACTCCTCAACGCTTGCCACGATCAGGTGCTTGGATCTTAACGCGCGAAATTCCTGGCCATGCTGGCCTGCGGGACGCAATGGCAATCTACCCATTTCTTTGTTGTGATTGGGCTGAGTTGCCCGCGGATTTGGAAGAGCTTACCGATCTGGTGAGCATCACCGCCGTACCTGATCCATTTGGCGATTATGATTTGGACCTTCTTAAGACAGCGTTTCCCGATTGCCTAAACGAGAATTACAAGATCGCCGAAATCGCTGATTTGGATTTACCCTACGATGATTTTTGTTCGAGCAGTCGACGCAAGGCAGCTATTAAACCCTTGGACAAGCTAACGATCGAAGTCGTTGCCGATCCACAGAATCATCTCGACGAATGGAATCGAATGTATGGCGAGTTGATTGCGAAACATAACATCGTCGGACTTCGGGCGTTCTCAACATCTGTGTTTGAAGGTTTGTTGTCTACGCCAGGTTTGGTCTACATTCGCGCTCGCTACGAAGGTCAAACGGTTGGCGTTCACACTTGGATGGTTCAAGGCGATGTTGCCTATGCCCACTTGGCGGCCTACGACACGTCGTTGGGATACAAGCTGTACGCGCCGTCGGCACTGTATTGGTTTGCGCTTGGTCATTTTTCAGGTAATGTTCGTTGGTTGTTCTATGGCGGGTCCGCCGCCGGAGCCAACGAAAGCAATCAAGACAAACTCATCAATTTCAAAAAAAGCTGGGGTTCTGATGTTCGTCCCGTCTACTTGTGCGGACGCATTTTGCAGCCAGACAACTACGCGATGTTGTCGGAGGAAAAGTTAAAGACCTCGGGCGGCTATTTTCCTGCTTATCGTCATGGCGAATTCTAAGCCGTCGAATTGAATCGAAGAGAACCGGCAGTTGGTTAGTCGTACGAGGTTCGTACGAAGTTGCAGCCTTCGACAAGTTTGACGATCACCTATGAATTGCCACCTCAATCATGGTTCTCTCGGGGCAACGTCATCGTTAGCCGTTTGGGCTTTCGTTTCCTAATCACCACAAGTTTGACAACCTCGCCCCATTCTTTATTCATCTGCAAATAAGTCTGCAACTGCTTGATGCTCATCTTGTTCGACTTGCCGTCGATCGAAGTGACCACATCACCATGCTTGATCCCAGCTTTTTTGGCCCAGTCACCCCAGATCGCGTTTGCTCGAAGCGCCAATTTGTCCTCATCAATTTTCATCGACTTACGTTGAGAAGCGGTTAGCTCGACCGCCCAAAATCCACTGTTCGGTCCGACGATATGGGTAGATTCTCGCCACGAAGGATCGCCGTTAGTTTTCCAAGAATCGGCAAGTCTGATTTCTGATTCAATCGTGACGCCTTCGCGTTTCGCCTCAACTTTCAAAACGCCTTCGTCGGGTGCAAGCTCTAAAACGCGCGTCACGTCAGCGAACGTAAAAACCGGGTGACCATCCAAAGACTGAATGATGTCGTTCGCTTTCAAGCCAGTCGTTTCGGCAGCGGAAGACTTTACGATTGATTGAATTTTGTTCTGCTCGACAGCGTCCAATTGAATACCCAGATTCAAAGGCGATGGATAAGTGAACACCATCCTCTTTTCAAGTTTTCCAGTTGATTGCAACTCTTTCAAGTTTGCGGATTTGACTTCGTGGCAATGGACGCATTTGTTTTGGCGTTTGGCCAAAATCTTTACCATGCTCGGAATTTCAATCGGCGTTGAAACGGTTTCATTGGAAGGTTCAAACCGACTAAACTCCCGCGGAGTTTTTTGACTGTGTAGCCTCAACGTCTCTCGCATGGCCAACAGCAACGAGTCTTTGTTGAGATGCGATTCCGCCCCAATGTCTTCGCGTCCACCGTAACGCAGATAAGTCTGGCCAAGATGGTTTTGAAAAAAGGACATCCACGTCAGATCATATTCGAATTGAAAGTGGTTAATGTTGACTTCATTCATCGACTGAATTCGAACGCAGACAAACTGCTTGGCAAGTTTTGCAACTTCATCGTCTTGACGGACAACCTGCCCGTCGAAATCTGAACAAGCCGCTCAGCGTTCGCACCGAAACACGACAAAGATGGGCTTGTCGAATTCTTTGCTGATCTTCTGGCCTTCAGCCAAATCAAAAACCCAGTTGATTTTCCCGTCAACCTCGGTCGCAGGCGGGCTTTCTTGAGCGAGCGTTGGGTTTGCGAATACAAAAGCGAAAAAGAAAACAAACAAGGCGGCCCATAGATGTGATTTCATATTCGGATTCCAGATGGCTGAGGTTGTTTGACTGTCGAGAGCTAACGGGGGTTTAAAAAAAGCACTCTGAGTAAGATTCGCCTGTTCTTCTTTATACAACAAATTTTCTGGGAGTGTCTCTTGCCGTGTTTCTTTGACTTTGTTTGGGGGGTTGTCCTCGATT
>CAYMFZ010000726.1:0-2707 GCA_964389585.1 uncultured Pirellulaceae bacterium
GTTCGTGCATTTCTGACGCCTAGGATAATTTTTCAACTCTTTATGATTTAGAATTTATCTCATAACTTTTAAGCCGAAGGCGCTAGCCTCGGGCAGTCCAACGAGTGGCATGTTTTGCTGGTTGTTCTGGCCCGAGGCTAGCGCCTTCGGCTCACTGATGATTGTGCTCAGTTTTGAGATGGGGTTTCAATCGGTTTTATTTGACTTCATGGACGCGATCAAATTTCTGTTTAGAAAAGATGCTTGATCAACAGGTTTGCACTGTACAGTACAACTGCACCGACGAGGATGCTTCCTGTGTTTAACAAAAGCCGTGCGGTTTTTGGCTTGTAGAGTGCGACAATTTGAGCGATTAGGCAAACTGCAAGAACGATCGCCAGCTTAAAGGCGATCATGCCGCGGATGTCCCAGTTCTTGAAAAAGAAGTTTGCGATTGGATTGACTTCGAGTCCACCGCGAGAAAGAAGTTGGTGAGTCAGAAAAATGTCCAGCACGTTGACCAAGATGAACATTGATGTCTCTGACTGAAACTGAAGTTCGCCCAAGAGCCGTTTCCAATCTGGTTTCTTAGGTTTGGACGCCGCCTTTGTTTGTGGACGTTTCGATTTTTTGGAATCGGTAGTCCTGGAATTGGATCGCTGGTTTCGCTGATCGGTTTTAGATTCGCCACGTTGAGGGCCAGCAGAGCGACTACGCTTTTCGCCCGTTGGAGTTGTTGGTTTCCTGTTTGATTGCGGCTTTGGTTTCCGAATATCACGACTACGATTCGGTTTTGGATTCGTTAACGTTTGATAGGCTTCTTGAACTTGTTGGAAAGCCCACGCGTCACCCCCCATATCGGGATGGTGCTTGCGAGCTTTTTCACGATACGCACGCTGAATTTCTTGTGGTGATGCATCATCGGAGACGCCGAGGATTTTTCGTGGATCCATGTTTCGGATTCAAGATTAAGTGGACGTACGAATTGAATTCGAAAAGCTTGCCGATCAAGGATACGCAAAGACGAACGATTATTGCAAACGATTAACCTGGATCACCGTACTTTTGGCAACAAGTTAGCGGCTTTCGTGACTGCCTTCTATTTGACCATAATCGGCTCTGTCGCTAGAGTGAAAGTAAGGGCAAGTAGTTGAATTTGGAATGGGGTAAAGCATGAGTAAGCGACTTGGGTTCACGTTGGTTGAGCTCTTGGTGGTCATCGCGATCATTGGGATTCTCATCGCAATGTTGTTGCCGGCTGTTCAGACGGTCCGCGAATCGGCTCGACGAACGGAGTGTTCCAACAACATTCGCCAAATCGGATTGGCACTTCATAACTTCAATTCTTCGCATGAACACTTTCCGCCGGGATGGCGCAGTGATTCGGGTTGGGGCTGGATGAGCCATTTGTTGCCTTACATCGAGCAGGGGAACATTGCGGAGGAAATGGACTTCACAATAAGTATGCTTGATTCTTCTTTTGAAGAGACGATCAAGCACACCGTGAAAGGGCAATTTTGCCCAAGTTCCACAAACAATAGTAGAACTCATATTCTCGAACTTGAACCGACCGGTGCAGTCGAAGTCGCGCGGACTCATTACGTTGGGTGTATCGGCTCGTCAGCCGCAGTGCAAGCAATGGGTGATGGGCAGACTTGTCCATCGATGGATTTGCTGGACTCAGATGGTTTCGTTGATGGAATGTTTTATAAAGATAGCGAAACGCCAATGCGTGATGTTCGCGACGGGATTAGCAACACGATCATGATTGGCGAGCGAAGTGCTGAACTCTTTGATTCGCAATGGCCAGGCATTTTGGAGGGCTCATCGCACACAGGTTGGCGCGTTGTCGGTTGGACGGGAGAACCGCCAAATAATCCGCAACGAACTGAGCCGATCATAGTTGTTGATGATGATGGCGATGAGGAAGAATTGGAAATCCATTTTCATGGATTCGCACAGTTCAACAGTATGCACGCGGGCGGAGTTACCATGTTCTGTTACGCCGATGGCTCAGTGCATCCGATTAACGATACGATTCATCCACTTGCGTTTAAAGCGTTGGGTACGATTCGTGGTCGGGATGATATTACGAGATAAAGGTTTGGTTCTTCGACTCTCAAAACCAATGATTCAGTAGAAAAAGCGTTGCTTCCAGATTTGGAAGCAACGCTTTTTGTTTGTCAATTCTTAGATTCTCTTTGGTAAATCTCTTTAACCAGATGACTTGGCCAATTCTCTCATCTCGATTTCATATCCCTTTCGATAAGGTCGCTTCAAGAACCCATTGGCTTGATCGTCACCAACGATTTCTTCTTTGTCGTTGTCCCATTTCAAATCGCGACCGAGCCGAGCTGAGATTCCAGCCAAGTGACATACGTTCAACATTTCCATGTGAGAATGTACATCTGAAATCGGCTCTAGCTGCTCACGATGACAATGTAAGAAGTTCGCCCAATGAGCTTTGCGCTCGCCCTGCTCCATCGGCAATCCCTTGTAGACTTTCTGAATCGCGTCTTCGGGAAGTGGGTTTTCCGCAAGTGCCTTAACCGGAGCTCCATCGAGCGTTCGGCGACTGACAAAGATTCGACCTTTGTCGCCTTCGATCAACACGCCATTTCGGCCTTCATTTGTGATAATGACTTCGATATCACCAGGATACTTCACCGCAAACTTAAACTTCGTCGCAGTGTTGTATTGATCGGTTTGAACTGGGAATCCATCTTTG
>CAYMFZ010000727.1:0-2697 GCA_964389585.1 uncultured Pirellulaceae bacterium
GATCAGACTGGCGAGAATGGATCTCGGTGATTTGCAAGCGTTGCCGTTGCCCAATCAATGAGCGGGTACCTGAAGTGGGAAAAGCCCACGTCGCGGTCGCGGCAAAAAGAAAAAAGATGGTGGTGGTGGCGGAAACCTCGAAGTGCCTGAAGGCAGTGGTAGCTAGTTTCGCTTGAATTTGATCATGAAGCCGGAGAGAATGTACTCTCTGGCTTTTTTTATGCAGTTTCGGATTTGGCAATTTGCTTGAGAATAAAACAGACATGGCTGACTTTGAAGAACAGATTGAACCAAAGCGATTTCGGTTTGGCTTGTTGCACTTGTTCTACGCGACGGCGGTGGTTGCGGCTGCGATCGCGTTGCTAGGCCCTTGGGGGATTTGTTGGGCTTTGCTTGTAATCGCTTTTTGGTTCTTGAAGTTTAACGAAAACAAAAAGGTTGGAACGCCGAAGACGCTTGATGAAATCAACGCGGCTTACCCGATTAAAAAGGGTTTTACAGCGACAGAGTTATTGATCGTGATTGGTATCATCGTGATCATCGCATTTCTACTCATACCAACGGTGGGTCGTCGATCGTATGGAAAGATGGCTTCGAAACGTGCAATGAGCATGAACAATGCTCGCCAATTGATTCTGGCGATGCACAATTATGAGTCTGCCAATGGACATTTTCCGCCAGCGTATGTTGCTGATGAAGATGGTAAGCCGATGCATAGCTGGCGAGTTTTGATTCTGCCCTATCTTGATGAAGGAAAGGTCTATGAGCAATACGATTTCGACGAGCCATGGGATGGGCCTAATAATTCGAAATTGGTTGACCAACTTGAGTACCGAACTTTTTTTGACCCTGCGATCAAAGATTCAGACATGGAATGTTTGACTCCGTACAAGTTGGTAACGGGCCCAAAAACGGTTTTTGATGCTGACAAGACGGTTGGTTTTGCTGCAATCAAGGCAGGCTCCTCAAATACCATTGGGCTTGTTGAAGATTCTGCCAATCCGATCAATTGGATGTCGCCAGTGGATCTGACGGTCGATGAAGCCGTCGGCGTTTTCGATCACGAACAGAATCCTAATTCGATGGCCCATGTAACGGAAACGAAATTCAGCAAAACGACCCGCTATTACGCTAGCTTGGGTATCTTGGATGGAAGCGTTGACGTCGGTGGAATTCTTGATTATCCGGAAGACATCAGCCCCTTTTTTGACATTGAAGATACGACGCCGAGGGAGTTAGACGACTTGCACTTTAGATTTGCAGGGCCGTTTGTTGAGCCCAAGAGTGAAGGCTACATCCTGGTCGGTATCAATTTCTTGTTGGCAATTCTGCCAGCCTTTTGGGTTGGGAAACAATGATCACAAAAACGTTGCTGATCAATGTCATTTAGATTTCAAAGTCAATTATTGCACTGCTCTTTGGGGTGGGTGAATTCCGTGGAAAGTTGAGGCTCTGTCTTCAACCCATCATCCTTCACAGTTGAGGATCTCATGCGGTCAATGATTGTGGCATTTCACTCCGTGAAATAGCGCCAACCTGATGCGAAGCGAAGGTTGCACCAAAAAAAATCAACAATTACCAACGATCACAAGAAATGATTTCCAAAGTTTAAAAGTTGACTCTATCGCTTCGCTCGGATTGAAGCTCGTTCACGGAGTCAACGGCCACGATGCTCACCCATCGGCCTGCTTGAGCACTAGTAAGACTAGGTCTTTCGTGAAATCAGGATTCCATTTCCCCAGCCTCGCCGCATCTAAAGTCAATCACGATTAGTTCGGATTAGTGTACAATAGAGGCTGACAACTTATCGCGCCGACAAGTAGTCGAGCCGGTAATCGCTAGTGGTTGTTTCATCCATCATTCGGGATTCAAACGATGGCTTTTCTACGTTCTTGTTCGTTGGGAGTTAAAGCTCTCTTATTTTCTTTTTTCGTTTGCGCTGTTCCGATTCAGGCGCAAGTCATTCGAGCCTCGCGAGTGATTGCGTCGAGCAATTCTTCTCCAGTTGTGGTCACCTCCTCCTCGCCGACCCAAGCTGGGACACCCGCACAAGTAGGAACGCCGGCTGTTGCAGGGCAAGCCGCTGCCGAAACTGCTCCGCCCGAAAACGTTTTGCTGACGAAGTTGTTGGCGGCCAAATTCGAACGCACGCCGCAGTCGATTTTGAAGGCGTGGAGTTATCGCGAGCCGGATAAGGATTCAGTCGAAGAAACTGAAGCGACTGAGTTTGCTGCCACTTTGTCGAACAAGTTTGGCTCGGTCCTTGTTTTCGAATTCGAAGAGCCGACAAAGTTCACTGCCAAGCAATTGTTGGTCTTGAAAGAAGGCGAGGTTGAGCTCGGAAAGGCGAAGGTCTTGAGTGTTGATGGCAAAACGCTTGTCACAGAATTTGTGAAACCGACAAAAGCAAAAAAGAATCCAAAGACTAGGCAAAATCGGATTCTGATTCGGATGCAAACAAGGGAGAGGGAAAAACTGACGCGACGACTGAGGAGAAAACGAAGACTGACAAAACGACGTCTGAAAAGTCGGCCACAGATGAGACTGAAGAGACACCGGAAAATGACGAATCAGTTGGCGATAAATCCGCGGATGAGAAAATCAAAGAGAACCAGAATGCTGAGTCTTCCGATGCCAGCGCGACAGATGAAACGCCGAAATCTGATGCTGAAATGAAGGCGACGGAAAAGAATGCGG
>CAYMFZ010000728.1:0-926 GCA_964389585.1 uncultured Pirellulaceae bacterium
GTGTAGGTGCCATGCTTTGTCTTTAGAAACTGTTCACTGGATATGAGTCGATCATGGTTAGAGGAAAAGGGAGCTGAATCGGACTCAACCGTTCCTGCATCTTGGGCCGAACCAACAGCACTGAAACTTAGAATGACAATTGAATAACAAATGCATGACTTAAGCTTGATGGTCTGACAAATGTCTTGAAGATTCATTGCAATCTCCGTACTCGTATGTCCTAACACAAACTTTGTATTAGGCAAAAACAAGTATTGTGAAAAGCGAATATAAATAGAACGTTGACAAGGCTCGCGAATATAAGATTTGCAGATCTCATGTCAAGCTTTTCTCAACAATAGGGAAATGCCATTCGAATCTGATGTCGAATTCTCACGAATTGAACTACGTAAACCGTTACTGTTCAGTGTGAGTGCGAAAAAAATGGCCCGTCGAATCGACTGGCCATTTTTTATTCGTTCAATACGAGTCGCTCGTAATTGTGCCTAGTTTGCAAAAGACAAACCGGCTCTCACTGGCTGACTCTCGTTGGCAAGCGCCTTTGTCAAAGCCTCGACTTTTGCGTAGTCATGGTAGCCGCGAGCAATGTAACGAACGTTATTGTTCTGATCGATAAACAAAGTCGTTGGCAAAACCTGCTTTCCAGGGACTTGCTGAGAAAACGACTGGTCGCCCATCGCACATGGATAGTTGAACTTCTGCTCGTTGACGAAATCGCGAACGGTCTCCAAAGCACTGTTTGGATCATTCGCGTTGTCCATCGATACGCCCAGTACTGCCACATCGCGCGATTTGAAATTGCGTTGCAACTCGATGTAGTGAGGAATCCCTTTGCGACACGGCGGGCACCATGTTGCCCACATATCAACCACCAAAACCTTGCCTCCAAAATCTGAATTTCGGAGCCGTTTTCCATCGGTCGTGGG
>CAYMFZ010000728.1:936-2687 GCA_964389585.1 uncultured Pirellulaceae bacterium
CGATTACTTTACCGACAAAGTCCTGATTGGAAATTCGGCCACCCTCGATGTCATCCAAATCAAATTTGAATTGAAACTCCTGAAACTCGGCCAGTACCGTGCGACTCCACTCGTCGACCGTTCGCTGGTATCGGACTTTTAAGTCATCAACCAACTCTTCCATTTGAGCGGCATTATCAAGCCGCGCAAGAATTGGGTCACTCATGACTTTCTCAAAGTCGCCAAAGCCAACATCAACGGCTTTCCCCAGCGAGACAAAAGCCGCCTTTTGTTCGCTGCGGATCGCGTGACCTTGAGCCATGCTGAATAGCGGTGCCGCAAGGGCTTCCATCGCGTTCTTGGGATAGTTGGGATTGTTCTTTAGATTCGTGGCAATTTTGCCTTCGTAAATTCTGATCTTGGCTGACACTCGCTCGTTCACTGCCATCGTCGAATTAGCCAAACGCCCAAGTGCCTTCATAAAGTGATAGGCAATCTCTGGATCTTGTTGACCATCGTATTGTTTCGTCAATCGCTCACTATTAACAACATTGATGACTTCATTGAGCATCGAAACATCGAGCTCAGTATCTTTCTGGTCAATCAACGTCAGCAAAGTGTTGATGTAGCTGACGGAAATCAATCGCTCAGAAGGGAAGGAGTTTTTGACTCTTTGGGCGTTCTCAAAAGCTGACTGAACATTTCCTTGCTTCGCGATTTTCAAGCATTCTTTGAATTGCTGCTCAGAGGTTCCGTTCCCCGGTTGAAGCATTGGCTGCGTCATCGCACCCGATGCTGAGGAGTTAAGAAAGAAAACAGGGAATGAAATAAAACTAAGAACTAGCAGCGGCAAATTAAAACGCATTCTGAATCCGATTCTGTTGCAACAAGTTTCAATCACCGTACCCAAAAATTGATAATGAATTCCGAGTCAAGTGCTAGGTTTTTTGCACCTGCTTTGCCTGGCTCGGGCTGGGCTATTACGGTCTGGCTTGGGGGACTAGGCTAATGTTGACAGTTGCCATGTGAAGTAGTGACAGTCAATTCGAGGGGAGCCAAGCAGCCATCCGCATGTGGCAAATTTAACCAAAATTGCCCAAACGTTAGATATTTCGACCTTCAAGATTGCTACTGAGATTAACCGCAACATTAAAAAACCGGACAAAACTTTCTCTGTCGTCGATTCAGCCTCGAATTTTCGCCCAATGTTGCGAATTGCTGCCCCAGCGTTGGCGGAAGAATTCTTGGTCCTCATGGTCACTTGGACGGATTGGCTGTTGGCAAGTCGATACTTCGCGGAAGACGGTGATTCAACCAAGGCTGCGATGACGCTGATGGCGTACTTGATGTGGCTGATTCCCAGCATGTTTTCGGTGGTTGCCATTGGTGCAACGGCGTTGATTGCTCGCTGGGTTGGAGCAGGCGATTTCGATTTGGCCAACCGAGCAGCCAATCAAGCTTATCTAGTCGGTGCACTTATTGCTGTATTGCTGACGGCGGTGACTTGGATTTTCGGTCCCCAATTCATTGCGATCATGCAACTGACGGGCGAGACCGCTGATTATGCGCTTCAGTATCTAAGAATCGTCACGTTCTTGATCCCCATGATCATGTGTTCCCAGATCGGAGCCGCTTGTTTGCGCGGAGCCGGAGACACCGTGACCGGTTTTCTGGTGAAAGTCGTCGTTGTGGTCGTCAACGTTCTCGTCAGTACGCTGCTTGTTACTGGTTGGGGTCCGCTTCCGCAAATTGGCTGGCAGGGGATCGCGATT
>CAYMFZ010000729.1:0-1190 GCA_964389585.1 uncultured Pirellulaceae bacterium
GGTTCCCTCTGACCACTGATTCCCAAAACCGATTGCAGGAAGTGGGCTTGGAACACCAAGTGCCTTCAGGATCTCAAGAGTCTTGGTTGCGTATTCGAGGCTTGAATTTGAGGTTGCGCTCATTGCTTTTTATCGTTGTGATGTTGAATGGAAGCAGTAGATGATAACGGAATTGGTTTGGGTTTGAATGGTGGCGAGCAAATGCGTGTTCACCGATCGGTTTCAAAGAGAAAGCCGTTGAGAATTGAATTGTCGATATTTGAAAAAACGTATCCGACACGCGTCAGGCCGACTTACTACACGCGAGACTTTACCCAAGGAACATCTATTCCACATTCGGCCCGCAAGCGAAGCCCAATCTGCGCCGCATGATGTTGAAGATGACGAAGGTTATAAAGATGCATTTCCGCCATGGAAAATTCAGTCCATGGGTACGGTGCTCGCTTAGACAACGTCTCTTCTGTCTCGGCTCCAATGACTTTTTCAGCCAGTTCGCAAAGATAGTTCAGATACAAGATCGTCTCGTCACGATTGGGAGCCGGGCCGGGCTCTTTGCCAAACTCAAGTTCGGCATAACCTTCGAAAATTTCAGCATGTTCCGCATGAAAAGCTTGGCCACGAAAAGCATCTTCGCCTTGATTGAGATAGAGATCCCCGAAGAACAAAGCGTGAAAAACACAGCGGCCAAGTTCGTAACTGCCGATGATCAAATTCCAATTGTTTGTCCCACCAAGCTCAATACATTGACGGAACGTATCAAATGTTGCCTGGTATTGGTTGAAAGTCGAAGTCTTAAAATTCTCAAGCATTTCATTCATCTTTCAAAAAGCCAACGCTATTCATTCTCCACGTTTCGCGGATCTGTCTTTCGAATGATATCGCTCACACCTTTTTGATTGAAACCCTTGAAGCCCTGGTTTCGCTCTAACACTTCCATGTGTGAACCAATCGTGCCTTCCGCTTTGAATTTCGTAGCTTGTTTCTCTGTCAGCCATTTCTTCTCCACCGCCGCATCAACACGGTTCGGAATCACTTGCCAAATTTCACCTGTCGTGAAAGCCTGTCGCAGATATCCAAAATCTGCAAACGGCGCCATACTTGGCACTCCGATTTCATCCAATTGCTCACGCGCCGCGTCAAAATCAAACGTGCATTCCAAGTGATGCATACCGGCTTGAAGAAACGCTTCA
>CAYMFZ010000729.1:1200-2686 GCA_964389585.1 uncultured Pirellulaceae bacterium
CACCGTGCAGTTGACACCAGAGCCCAACGGTTCCCAGCTCAGATTTTTCAGTCAAACCATCGTGAGCAAAGTCGCCTTCGAGTTCAGCAGGGGTCAAGTCAACGTCCGCGAAAATCACGATTCCGCAATTCGATTGCTCCAATACCTGAGCGCCCCAGCCAGCTTCATCGCCGGCGTAGAATCTTTCTCGACAATGGAAACCAAGCAGCTCGAAAACTTCGATCATGGACTTGAATGCTGAGCGCCCACTTCGATAAGTGTGATGGTCGTGATTGTCCCACCCCAAACCAAGTCGATCCTGGCGGGCTTTTTGAACTCGCGCGGCATGGTTCCGGCGTTGCCAATATTCTCGTTCCGTTTGAAAGAACAATTCACAGGTCCAATCAACGCCAAGATCTTGAATCGCGGCTCGGATAAGCTGTTTCGCAAACTCGAAAC
The DNA here is from genome assembly GCA_964389585.1 of uncultured Pirellulaceae bacterium. Taxonomy (GTDB): domain Bacteria; phylum Planctomycetota; class Planctomycetia; order Pirellulales; family Pirellulaceae; genus Mariniblastus. The sequence continues at coordinate 1,639 of CAYMFZ010000729.1, forward strand.
CATCAGCATCGTTTTCAAATTCGCGTTTGCGAAGCTTGAACGACTCGTAATGTTTCATAGCAGCGCACGCTTGTTTTTCATTCGTGGCCGGAACTGTCCAACCTTGGTAGCCTTGCCGCTCACAAATCCAAAACTCAAACCCATTCTCATTCGTAACAATAGCCCGCCTCATTTGTGACCAACGGTCACCCTCAAGCACAACGTCGCTGATCCGATGGGCTGCTAAAAAGTCATCAACAGATTCAACGCCAAGAACCAATCGATGCACTTTGTTTTTCGTCAAACAAACCGGCACGAACAAACCAGCGTGATGCACAAACCATTGGCCGTGCTCGTCTTCGACATCGAGTTCATATCCAACCGATTGCATGTGGTTGATGGTCTGTTCATCACTTTCGAATGCAAGGTGGTCCACCCAATCAATCAGCCGGGTTCCAGTTTCGCTCAGCATACGCTCCCGCAGTTGATGGGCAAAACTACATTGCTCACAAAACAAGTCCACTTTTTGGCGATAAAATTCATCGGCAAGCGGTTGCGGAAGCCATTCAAATGGCTCTCGAGAAACGGCGTCAGTTCGTGCTTCGTTCATTTCGATTCTCCCTGCCGTTTTTGGCAAAGACAAATTGGATTGGTGGTTAGTCGCTCGATCTTGGATCCCGATCGAATTCAGTTTCTGTAGACATTATCGCGATCAAGTTCGCAAGGGCCAATCTTGAAATTTAATTGGTCTTCGATTCGAAGAGTATTTCAAAGGCAGTCTGTTGCGAAGAATCGGCAGTCAGATGCGGAACGTTCGGGTTTTCGTCATCGCCAAATACGGCTTCGTTAGGTCACGATCCAAAGCTACCAACCTCCGTGAGCCGTGACGCGTAAGCGGCCGGGCGCGAACCAGAACCTTCGGCATCATCTTGCTAATTGCCCGGTGCCTTACGGCCCACGGCTCACTTTTCAAACTGCAATTTGGCTGGCAACGAATCAAAACGTAGTCTAAAACGCAGTCTGTTGCGAAGCAAAGGCAGTCTGTTGCGAAGAATCGGCAGTCAGATGC
>CAYMFZ010000730.1:0-2682 GCA_964389585.1 uncultured Pirellulaceae bacterium
ATTCCAGCCAATCTTCGTTTCACGGACAAATCTCGCCGGGTGACAAGGTGCTTGCTTTCATTTGATCGATGGACGAACAATTTCGAGCTGCTGGCGAAATTAAGGCTTGTTACTACAATCCAGTTATTGTCATTCGCAAGCAATCCGCAAAAGTTCATTCAAACAGAAACTCAAGCATGAAAAATCTCTCCTTCGGTGTCCTTGTGTCTCGCCTAATGTTCCTTGGGTTGATTGTATTTTGTTGCTTGGGTTTTACGCGGCATTCGTTTGCTCAAAAGCCAAATGTGCTTTTTGTGGCGATTGACGACTTGCGTCCGGAGCTTGGATGTTACGGATCTGAAATCGCTGTCACGCCCAATTTGGATTCACTCGCCAAAGGCGGATTGCTCTTCAATCGTGCTTATTGCCAACAAGCAATTTGTCGCCCCTCGCGAGCGAGCTTGATGACCGGTTCTCGTCCAGAGACAACAGGCTTGTTTCACAACTACGTCTCATTGCGTGAGCTTCGCCCCAACATTTTGACTTTGCCACAGCACTTTATCGCCAACGGTTACGAAACGGCTTACAGCGGAAAGATCTTTCATCGTGGTGATACGGACGAAGGCAAGTCGTGGAGTCGAAAACCGGCCAAGATCAAAACCAAAAAACCCGTTGGTTACGCGCTGCCTGAGAACATTAAGCTTCGCAACGATAACTTCAAAAAGATGAAAGAGAAGTACGGTGAAGCAGCCAAACGGGGACTCGGCAGTGGACCAGCGTACGAGAAAGCCGATGTGCCCGACGAGAGGTACGTTGATGGTTACAACACCCAAGTCGCCATCGCAACGATGAAGGAAATGGCCAAGTCTGATAAGCCATTTTTTCTGGGCCTTGGGTTCAAGCTTCCACACCTTAATTGGGTGTCGCCAAAAAAGTATTGGGACATGTACGACCGAGACGCGATTCCAATGGCGACGCACACGGATGGACCAAAAGACGGCGCTGCGATGGGTTTGCATGCTTCGTTTGAGCTTCGAACTCGAGCTGGCATTCCAAAATTCGGTCCGTTGGACGAAGAACTTTCACGAACACTAAAGCACGCGTATTTGGCGAGCGTTAGCTACGTTGATGCGCAGCTTGGAATGATGATTGAAGCACTCGAGGAAGCCGGAGTTCGCGACAACACCATCATCGTTGTTTGGGGCGATCATGGTTGGCATCTTGGCGACATGGGCGTCTGGGGCAAAGCCACCAATTACGAAATCGCGACGCGTGTTCCGTTGATGATCTGGACGCCTGACATGAAAACTCGAGGAGAGACAACTGAGGCGCTTGTTGAACTGGTTGACATCTACCCAACGCTTTGCGAGCTCGCTGGCGTGCCGCTTCCAAATCATTTGGAAGGCAAGAGCTTTGTTCCTCTTTTGGAAGAGCCACATCAAAAATGGAAAGACGCTGCGTTCAGCCAGTACCCGAATCCAGCACTTCGAGAATGGGCCGCCAATCCACTGTCACCGGGAATGCGAGAGACGTGGTTTGGTCCGCTGATCAAGCAAGTTGAAGAGCGAATCAAAGTTCAGCAAGGCGACAAATGGAATCGCGAGCTGTTTGAGGAGCATTTGATGGGTTACACGATGCGAACTGATCGCTATCGCCTGGTTGAGTGGAAAGATTTTCGTGACAAAGATAAAGCAGCGGTATACGTCGAACTGTTCGATCACCAAAATGATCCGCACGAAACCGTCAATGTCGCCGCGAAACATCCTGAACTCGTTAAGAAGCTGAGCAAACAACTTGCAGTTCAGATTCAACCCAATCAGAAATAGATAAAGACGACTAATTCTGTTGCTCGGAACCAATGACCACCGGCAGAGCCGCGGGCGTATGAGGAAGAAGGCCCCTAAAAGGGGGCGCAATACAAGATCGACGCGCAAGCGCGCAACCGAGTGGGAATTCCAACTCTGTGCCACAGGCAAAATCCCACTCGCTTGCGCGTCGAGCTTGCATTCTGTGCAACGGCACTCACCAGTATGGCTGGGTTACGGAAACTAATTAGCCGTGTCGTCTTTCCCCTCATTGCCAGTGCGTCTAACCGGGATTGCGGCTGCCGTAACTTCCTCTTCAACCGTGTGCAAAATCGAGATCTTCTGCCAGATCTTGCGCGACAAACCTGTTGTCAAGGTTTCGAGCTCGGACGCCGAGGCCATCGCGACACCGTCGTCAAATTCTTGCACGTAAACAGCCGCGATCTTGCCGGTCAACGACAACATCTCACTGCAATAATCGAGGTATCGTCGAAGCTGAAACTGAGTCATCTCCAGTTTTGGCGATTGACCGGTTTTCGGATACGGCGTCGTCCGCATAATCCTGTGCGGGTCTTTTGTAAGCTGATGCATATCAATTACGTGCGCAATCGAACGTAATTCGTGAAGCGCTTTTAACGCTCGTTGGCGTTTGTACCTTGTTTCGACCGTCAGCAAGAAAAAGATCGCGGCCCCAATTAGAACGACATCATTAATGCCGGCTTCCGTCAATGTCAGAACGTCTTCGAAGCTCCACTCTTGAGCTTCCAAACCATTTTCAGACTTCAGATAGAAAAAGGGAATCGCGGCTAACACAATGATGAAAACGCACATCGCCCAAGTCAATATACGCAACCAAGTGACTGGCTTGCCAATCCAATCGCCTCGAGCCTCCATGTAT
>CAYMFZ010000731.1:0-2663 GCA_964389585.1 uncultured Pirellulaceae bacterium
GATCTATTGCCAGTCGGGCGTAGAGTTTGTGACACGAAAAAAGCACACTGAGATTTCAGTGTGCTTGTTGGGTGAAATTCAAATTTATGTGTCTTGTTCGTGGGGCTTCACTTCGCGAAACTAATCATTTCACGGAGTGAATTGCACAATGACGAAGTGAAACACCACAACGAAGTCGACCTACATCGTGTAGTTGCAACGGATGGGTCCGCGGGCGGTGACGGTCTTTGTCTCGCGAAGCTGCTTCAGCATCTGCTTCGCCTCGTCGACGAGAACCAAGCTCGGTTTAGGAAGCTGATTTCCGTTCTCGACAAATTCGTTTGGAATATTACTGAGTAAACGATCGCGCGTCGCGGAATTGAGTTTCGAGAGAATGTAAGCGACCAGTTCAGGAACTTGAGGGTTCACACTGGACGTCTTCTCCTGCTCGTGGCCGATCGTGACAACAGAAGTCAGTTTCTGTCGGAACGGAACGCCATCGACTTCGCCTTCAACACGCAGCGCCACCAAATGACGCGAGCCTTCGGCCAGCATTTTTGGCTTGAGCTGCTTGTGGCCGACTTTTTCCATCGCTGCCCACACGACGTGGGAAAGCGGGAAGAAGTCGTCGAGTGTTTGGACGTTAGTCGGTTGAAGTTTTGCAAGTTTGACCATGAGAAAGTTCCTTTAAGAAAGAGTTGGGGTGATTTGGGTTTTGTGTTGGTTGATCGCTGGTTGTTGATGAAGACAGGTTGGCGGCGACAGACTGTTCCAGTTCCAATGGCTGGTCAGTCTCTGATTTGGCTGGCCCGAGGCTTGCGCCGGCTTCGACTCGCAGTTTTTCAAGCCGCTTATCAATCAAAGGCGGATTTGGGTTTTCGGTCGTTACTCGTTCGGCAACAAGGCTTTTAAACGCTCTATGCCTTGGTCGAGCCAGCGGTAGATCGTGCGGACGCTTTTCTTTCGCCGTCGTGCGATTTCTTCGATCGAGTGTCCTTCGCAAATTTGCTGAATCGTTTTTCGATATGGCTCAGGTATTTGGCCAATGGATTCACGCAAGTCGAGTTGTTCATCCAACTCGTCCCAATGATCCACGAGCGGATGTCTTAATCCGTCCCAAATTGACGGGCCACCAAAGTGACGGAACTGCCTAAGTCCCTTTTGGCAACAGCGGTGAATTACCGTTGCCAGAAACGCACCATAATTTCCGCGCTCCGGTCGAAAACCAAGCGACCGATCTCGCTCAATTGCACGAGCAAACTGAACGAGGGCTTCTTGTTTCACGTCCTCCCGGTTGTGTGTCGGCATGTGGCATCGGAGCGTATTAAAACGCGCCGAATCGTTTAGCCGATGTTGAAACCAGGCGTCTTCATAGAACATCTGCCAGATCTCCGTCCAGCATTGTTTCCTGGCTACAGCGCGTTGATGTTTATCAGCGAGTTGTTGGATCGGGTCGCGTACGATCAGCGGAGATAACACGGGTTCTTGATGAGGAACGATTGCAATCATGGGTATAGACTCTGAGGCTGCGACTTTTCGGTCTTGAAAAGGAAACATGAGAAACACAAACATTGGTTGAGGAGAAAACGCGGCTCCAAGGAGCCTCTGCTACAAGTGAACCTCATCTAACAAAAATCAAACTTCACTCCTGAATTTGTCGTTGGTCCAGTGAACTGCAGACATCAATCATCTAATACCAACGCCCGTTTGAAGTTTGACAATCATTTTTGAAAACGCCCTCCTGGCGGCTTCAAAACACCATTTTCCTCCGTGTTTCATTTAGTGTAATTCTGTATAAGTCGAGTGACCCGTTAGGTCACTCGTACGAAATTCGTCGTGAATAATTAAAGTTTTCTTGAAGCGAAAATTCGGAGAAAAGTCACCTGCTTTTTGCTTCGAAAAACGCCTGAATTTTGATCGCTTTTTTGACCTTCTTTTTCGTTTTTCTTGTCACTCACTTTTGGCTCAACGGCAACTTGAACTGAGCGAACTATTTCGTTCAGCGAGTCCTTGTTGTTTCGTGTTTCCTCACGCATCGGTGGCTCGCCTGTTGACTTCATCCACGAAAACGTGAGCAAAGAGCCTGACATGAAAGATCGAAAACGAATCCAGCGTGGACTGTTACGGAGAGCGCTACGCAAACAAAAGCGACATGAAATTGAATCGCACGTGAGGCTGATTCAGTTGGCGCTTGATGACGACACGGTGTTTGAAACGCTATATGAGTCGGCGATGAACAACGCCCAGCAGTACGGCGAAAGCACGGGCGCTTTCTCAATCAACGCGACGGATGATGGTTCGCCGGTTGTGGATAACTTGTTGAAACTGCTGCAGTGGTTTGTCACCAATGGTCCGCAATTGATCGAGGTGATTCGTTTGATCGTCGAGATGTTTGGAAGCATCAGCTCGGCCACAGAAATCTGTGAAGCTGAGACGATTTTCGTTGATTGATCGGTCCAATACCGTTCAACGATCGATTCGGCAGTGAGCCGTGACGCGTAAGCGGCCGGGCTTCATGTAATGCCCGGTGCCTTACGGCCCACGGCTCACATTGTTTTTTCGTCTTTGTGGAATTGATCGCGTCGGTTCACGTACCGAAGGTTGCCCCAACAAACTTATTATCGAGAAGAATTGCCATGAAGAAAAAGCTAATCCAGATGGGGATCAGCCTCGCACTTGGGTTG
>CAYMFZ010000732.1:0-2659 GCA_964389585.1 uncultured Pirellulaceae bacterium
CGGCTCCCTCCCCGAGCAAGTCGCTGACGCGACGGCTCGACCCTCCCAGAGGGAGAGTATTTTTTTTCAAACTTCTAATTATCGACCTAACTGGTCTGCTAATCCCTCGGCATCATAAACGTAACGAATGGCATCGCGGATGATATTCGAGTGGACACTAACCGAACGGCCTTGGCGATCACTGTACAGATAGTCGCTGGTCAACGATTGAATGTTTCCATCGAAAATCAAACCGACCAACTCCATATTCTTGTTGATCACCGGACTTCCCGAGTTTCCACCAATGATGTCTGCCGTGCAAACGAAATTGTGTGGCGTCTTCATGTTTAGTTTTTGTGACTCTCGTGCAGCATGCCAGCTCTCAGGAAGCTCAAAGTACTCTTGGCCTTTGTGTGCCTCTTCGTGAGCAAAAGCCCCGGCAACATCAGTCATCGCCGGAATCTCTTTCCCTTTTTGGGTGTAGCCTTTGACTGGGCCAAACGCCAATCGCAAACTAAAAGTCGCATCCGGGTAAGTCGACGTTCCCTCGGTTGCGAATTTGGCTTCGGCGATTTGAGCGTAAGCCTGTCTTTCGATCTCGGCCAACTCATCGGTGACAAGTTGCTCGGAGCGAACTTCTGCATCGACCAACAAAGCTAACTTGATCATTGGATCGTCTGACGATTCGATTGCAGTCTTGCCACCACCCGCAATCGACTTTCGAAATTCGGGATCGTCAACTTTGGTTCCACTAATCAACTCTTCAGCTCGGTCGATTGGATTCTTGCCGGCCAAGATCTTTTGGCACAACTCATCGTCGCCTCCGCGCTGCTCAACCATTCGAGCGATTACATCCGCAAGGATTGCCTGCTCAAGGTCTTTGTAAACGGGAGCCGTTGAGAAAAGCTGTTGCTCAAGTGATGCGCGGTTCGAATCTCGATAGGCCGGCAGTCGCTCGGCAGACGGTTTCGAATCTTCTTCGGCCATTTGGACTAACTGCTGGGCGATGTTGAACAACTGCTCGCTAAGATTGACGCCTTTGCCTTGACGTTCCGCGCGACGGTTTTGAACTTCTTCGATTTGATCCCACGCTTTGGCGTATCCACTGAGTTTTGGATCGGCTTTGATCTTCGCCAGCAACTCGGATTCAGCTTTTTCTTTGGCGGCCATAATTGCAGGATCTTGCAAGCCTTGAATCATTCCCATTCGGGCTTTGCGGCCATTTTGAAAGCTAAACAAGCCATCGTGAGCTCGGCGTTTCGCTTCTTCACCACCAAGGGCAAACTGCTGAAGCAAAACCTCGCGTCGTCGAATGAAATCGAGAATGTAAGGAAGTCGAACGTCTCGCTGATATTTCAAAGCAGCGACCGTGAAGATTCGACTGGTGTTTCCAGGATTGCCGGCGACGAACACAAGTTCATTTTCGCTTGGGCCATTCTCCGACCACTTCAAAAAGTGCTCTATCTTTGCGGGCTTGTCATCTTCGTAGACGCGAAAGATACATGCGTCGAGGCAAAAGCGTGGGTACTCAAAATTGTCGGCGTCACCGCCAAAGAAAGCCGCATTGGCTTCGGGAGACCAGACCAACCGAACGTCGGTGTATTTTTTGTACTGATAAAGGTGATATCGACCACCGCCGTATAGCGTCACAACATTTGATCGCAAGCCTGACTCGTCGGTAGCTGCTTTTTCAATGTTCGCGATGGCAGACCGTCGAGCTTTTGCCGCATCGGCAGCGGATAAGCCTTCGCCAACCGCCGAGTTGACCTCGGCAGTTACGTCTTTGATGTTCATCAGTTGATTGAGTTCAAGATCGGGTGCCTTCAACTCTTGCTCAAACGACTTTGCATAAAATCCATCGTTGTAATAGTCGTTTTTCTCGTCCGACAGCTTGAACAAAGTATCCGAGCCGACGTGATGGTTTGTCAAAACCAGTCCGTTGCTCGAAATGAACGACGCCGATCCACCTACGTTGAATCGAACGCAAGACTTCATTACGTGCTCTGACCATTCCGGAGTCGGAGTGAAGCCATGTGCAGACTTGAGATGCTCCAATGGCAAATCGTTGAACAGCCACATTCCTTCGTCGGCGTTGGTCGAGTTGAGTAAGCATGCCAAGGTGGCAACGCAAAAGGTCATGACTGTCGTAAGTCTGTTTTTCATTGATCTGCTTTCATCGGATGACGGTAGGACTGCCCGAAAGTTTATCCAGACGATTGTTTAATCGCAAGATATTACTACGTCCACGCAGGAGAATTGCAAAGTCGAATCTAAATTCGACTTTCGTTGATTGTTATGACACTTGTTAGTGGGTAACTTCTGCCGGAAGTTTCCAAAATTTACGCAAGCCCCAATTTCAGCAAGTATTTAATCGATAGACGAGTCCGCTCATCGGCTTGGTAACTCTCGGCAAGAGTCACCCACTAATTTTACATTCGAGACTGCAAATGCCTTCGAAAGCCACTTTGCAGTTCTTCTGTGCGTCCTCGATCTGAACGCGGCAATGTTGATTGAGAAGGCGAAAGAAGCGCCGCTAGATCTTCTCAAGCTCTGTTGCTCTGCGTGAGAAACCAAATTAAGGCGTTACCGCTTGTCAGTTTTCCTGCTTCTAATCGACTGTCTCAATTTCCGGTTGGTATTAAGAGCCTTTCCCTAAACTTGTGAGCCGTTGGCGCTAGCC
>CAYMFZ010000733.1:0-933 GCA_964389585.1 uncultured Pirellulaceae bacterium
TCATCGGACTGCTTCTTTTTCGAATCTGATTTGGAAGGTTTTGAAGGTTTAGATTTGGATTCCTTTTCTTGCTTCTTCGCTTTTTTAGCCGGAGCGTCCTTACGTGGAGCTGGTGGCGCGTCTTGCGCAAGAATTGTGCTTGTCGCAATGCAGAGCGTGAGCAATAGAAAGAAAATTGTCTTGAAGTGATTCATGATTCGTTGTTTCGATACTTGTATGAAGCTTAAAGTTTTGGTCCCAAAATTTTTTGGTCTTAAAGCTTTGCTATTTTTCTTCTTCTTTCTTGGGAACGACAACTCGATTTTTGTCACCCACCTTCAATTCAATCGTTTCCTCTTCGCCTTCTCGAAGAACGACAATCTCGGTGACCACGTTGGGGCGGAGCTTCAATCGTTCAATCGCATTAACAATGTCTTCTTTGTCCTCGACTTCAAGCGAGCCAATTTTCACTAGCACGTCGCCTTTTTCGACTCCGGCCAGATCTGCAGCACCTTGGGGATGGACGGATTCAATTTCGTTTGAATCATCCACGACGCGAAATCCAAGACTTGGTCGACCATCAATGATGATGCCCTTGGCGAGTAAGTCCCAATTCTCGGCATAGACGTCGGCAGGAACGTGGAGGTTGTCGACTAGTTTCGAACCGATTCGGCTATGAATTCCAATGACGTCACCATTCATGTCGATTAGCGGTCCACCAGAATCGCCTCCGACGAGTGTGCAATCTGTTTTGATCACTCTTTTGGTCGCGTAGATAATGCGGCCAATCCGAACAACCATCCCTCGCGCTTTATCGATGCCGCCTGGGTGGGCCACATTGCGATCGTTGACGCAGCCACGGAACAAGCCACGATCATTCCGATGCTACATGCACGCGACGGCGACGAGTTGATCTTTCATGGTGCCAACTCAAGCCGATTAATGAAGTATCTA
>CAYMFZ010000733.1:943-2658 GCA_964389585.1 uncultured Pirellulaceae bacterium
GTGGCCAACGGCCATGACCCATTGGCCTTCTTTGAGTTCCTCAGAGATTGCGATGTCGAGGTACGGAAAATCTTCTGAGTCATCTTTGATTTTAAGCATGCCTGAATCGATTCCGGTTTCGGAACCGAGCGTCTCTGCTTTGACTTGTTGCTGTTCGCCTTCGGCATTCAAGAAAGTGATTGTCGCCTCATTGTTGGGAACACCAATCACGTGGGCGGCAGTCAAAATGTAGCCGTCACTGGAAACGACAACGCCTGATCCTTGGGATTGTCCAATTTGGATATTGACGGTGGCTTCTTTTACTTTGTCCGCGATCTCAGCAAAATGCGTTTCCATGTACTTTAATTCTTCAACCGTCTTGGGGACTTCGCCGTTGAAGAGAAAACTTGTGTCGACCGTCTGCGAGAATGACAGATTTGTCAGAAGACCTACTGCAAGACAAAAACTGCAGAAGAAACGTTTAGAAGGTAAGAGCATGCTGGTTGATCCTTGACTCGTTCGCGTCTGTGCAAATTCCATTGCCCAATAGCTAAGTGAACTAATGACTGGAAAATGCGCCCGGATAAGCGTTACAGCTTACCGACACATTGTACCATTCCCATTGTGGCGAGGCCTGTCCAAGTTTCCAAGCCGCACTTAAAAATAGGTGTCATTTAGGGATTCGCGATTGGTAAAACCGAATTTTGTCGAATCCCAGTAACCCGACAATCGGAATATTTGTTAGGAACAAACGTGAAACGGCTGATTTTTGGTTGTGGCTATCTTGGGTCACGAGTTGGGAGTCTGTGGCTTGAGCAAGAAGACTCTGTGTATGCGTTCACACGACGAGAAGAGCGGGCACGAGAATTGGCCGAGCTTGGGTACGAACCGCTTTTGGGCGACATCACCGAATCAGAAACGATTGGTGACTTACCTGAGGTGGACACAATCTTGTTTGCGGTGGGAATGGATCGGTCAAGATACGACAACATTCGAGACGTTTACGTTGACGGATTGCAGAACGTTTTGAAGCGGCTTGAGGAATGCGGTTCGTTGAAAAGTTTGAAGCACTTCGTTTATGTCAGCTCGACTGGCGTCTACGGAGACTTTGGTGGAGACTGGATCAATGAAACAGCTGAAACCAACCCAACACGAGAGGGCGGTAAAGCCTGCGTCGAAGCTGAACAGTTAATCGCTGACAGCCCGTTAGCTGATCGCGCGACGATTCTACGTTTTGCTGGCATCTATGGCCCTGATCGCGTGCCAACACGAGACCGAATTGAAGCCAAGGCATGGAACAAGCTTTCGAGTGCGGGCTATCTCAATCTCATACACGTTCACGATGGAGCGGGCATAATCAAATCAGTTGCGGAGCAGTTTCAGCAACCCAATTGCGAAATTTTCAATGTCAGCGACGGAGCGCCGTCACTTCGGCGTGACTATTACGATTTTGTTTCCCAACAACTGGGCCTTGGAGAAATCCCTTGGGGTGAATCCGATTCCACGGACAACGATTCTCGCGCAAGTTCTAGCAAGCGAGTTTCCAACGAAAAACTGATGAACGGTTTGAACTACGAGTTTCAATATCCGGACTATCGCTCTGGGCTGATTCAGGCTTTCGAGGCTACCAAGCCAAACTAGCCGATTTTACGATCACATTTCCGACCCATGGATTCCATTTTGAGCCTTTCCAAAAACCGAGATAATGGTTAGCAGTGAGCCGAAGGCGCTAGCCT
>CAYMFZ010000734.1:0-2649 GCA_964389585.1 uncultured Pirellulaceae bacterium
CATTTCGCGATCGCCAAAAAAGATCGAGAAAGCCCTATCATGAATTGGTTTACAATTCGTTGGAATCCAGGCAACTGCTTGCTGCGACGATCTATGTTGATTTTGGGATCGGCGCACCTGAATTGAGTGTCTCCAACGCAGATGTCGTAGGCTTGGGCGGGCAACAACACTTTGGAGACGGGTATGTGCTTTCGTCTTTCGAAGACCGAATCGCAGCTAGCGGTGACGACCTAAATTTTGATGAAAATCACGATGCTACCGACGCGATTGATTTTGCGTCAGTTGTGATAGACCGTCTCAGAGTGATCTTCGATCCGTTTGACGTTGAGATTGAGATGACCAATGAATCGAGTTTTGACAAAGTTGCGGAACTCTTTGATGCGTCCGAAACGAACGACGCTTACATTTTTGTTGGCGGATCGAAACCACTCAACGCATTGGATTTTGGGACGGCACAGGTTGATGTTGGCAATCAGAGAGACAATGTAGGGTTCGTGTTTTTTGATGACATTTTCGATTTCGTTATTGAGGAACGAATTTCTACCGTCGACGGTCCCGCAGAATACGATTATGCGAACGAACTAAATTGGATGGTTGCGCGACAAATTGCCAAACAAGCTGGCCATAGTTTCGGACTGGAATCAATCGAAGCTGTTGTGGACCAAGAAAATGTAGCCAAGCGCTCGATCATGCGGCAACCTGGAACGTCAAGTAATGGCCAGTTGCTCGAAAGTCACAGCCGCTATTCTGCGGAAACGAGCTACGGTGTTTTTGCCCAATACGAATTTGGCCTTCGTACGGTCGGTGGCATTTCCAACGGCACTCAAAATAGCTTTGAAACTCTCGAGCAAAACTTGGGGCGTAAACCTAATTCGCCGTACTATGTTACAGCCAACCCAAGTGGCGGGATCGCTGTCGCTCCGTCAAGTTCAGATTCATTGATCTTTACGATCGGTGACATCACTCTATCGCCAACAGCGTTGGAACTTGCAAACGGGGTGATTATGGTTGGCAACGTCAGCATGGGGCAGCACCTTGATTTCGATTTTGAAATTAGAAATGCCGCCTTAATAACGGTGGATCCCGCGATCGACAATGGTGTGTCTGATCCGTCAGAACTTCCCGACAACATTTTTAGATCTCGACTTAGACATAGTCCAGTGACGGCGATCGAATACTTTGGAACAGTCAATAACAATATCGACTATTCCTCCACCAACTTCCTGCGACTTCAAGGCGGTGAAGGCAGAGATATCTTTCGATTCTTTGAACCCGAAATAAACGTCGAGTTGGAAAATCCAAGTGATCTGTTTACATCGTTCGAATACCTGAAACCAGCCAGGGATTCGGCATTTGGTAACGGTGGTGATGACATATTTATCATGGACCGAATCGTGGAGACCATCAGAGCCGGTGATGGGCAAGACTATTTCCAAGGCATCTCGCCAGTGAGGTTTTCGGGTGGGCTAGGTTACGATGTGTTGTCAACAACAGACTACTTTGCAATCGCTGAAGTAGATGGAGGATTTTCCACTTATTCACCGTTATACCCTTCGCCCGTGGATCGAATGTACGGAATCGACAGAATCATCAATCCGAATAACGAGGGCGTCGTCTCCAACAGACAAGGATTTAGGCCACCAGTTCCTCTAAGTTTTATAGTCGATGGCGAACGCACGATTGTCTATGCCAGTGAAACCAATGCGCGTATAGACCTAATTGGATTTTCGCGAATCAACGCCCAACATCTCGATGCAATTTTTGTTCGTGAAACTGCCAATGATCTTTCAATCTCTTCAGGTGGATACATTCAGCTTTCTTCTGAATTTGATCCAACACTTGGTAACACCATCACGCTTAGTGATCTTGATAGTACTTCACGGCTGGTAATCGGAGCTCAAGCGGGTGATGGTTTACGGGGGCTGTTCTATGAAGAATACATTTCTGGCCTAACCGGGGATTTAATCTCGTTTGATGAGGAAGCTGCTCCAAGAATCACTGTGCACGGATCAGACTCCGCTCCCGATTACATCGCGATTGCTGGGTCGAATTCGAATATTGACCTGATTGGCAATGGCGGCAACGACATTTTTACGCTTGGCTATCAGTTTGGCGGAGCTGCAACTCTTGAGCGGCTTCATGGGTTAACAACTATTGACGGCGGAACCGGACGGGATTTCATCTCGGTCAATGAAACGGTTGCCAACCCTTCGCGGCAGCTGAATGTTTCCAATCGATATGTTTACAAGACTGGCAGTCAATCTTCATTTGGTTTTGTAAGGTACGATGGTATCGAAAACTTCCATTTGAATGTTGATTCGACCAGGACTTCCGCAGGAGATTTCGTTGTTTCTATTTTTCGTTCGTCGACGACAAGATACCTTTACAATTTGACCAATCGCTCAAACTCGGGCTTCACGCCTACCATTGAGTTGGTTCTCGTCGGAACCAACGGAAACGAAAATCCGGTATTCACGCCTGCCTCGACGCCAATCTCAACGCCCGCTCGTATCCGGGGAGGCGTCTGGACTTTTGAGAATCCATTCCAGCCTATCTTCGTTTCACGGACAAATATCGCCGAGTGACGAGTTGCTTGCTTTCTATTTGATTCAAGGACGAACAATTTCGAGCTGCTGGCGAATTTAAGGC
>CAYMFZ010000735.1:0-2649 GCA_964389585.1 uncultured Pirellulaceae bacterium
CCTGAGCTGTTAACGCTTCGGTGAAACCATAACTGATTTTCGCCCGAATCGTACTCAATGGAATCGAACCGCTAATGTGTTTCTCACGTCGAGCCATTTCAGCTCCACCCAAACGCCCAGCCAATTGGATTTTGATCCCTTTGGCACCGGCGTCCATGGATTCTTCTGCGGCACGTTTCATCGTGCGGCGGAAACTGGCTCGTCGTGAAAGTTGTTCTGAAATTTTCTCTGCGACCAATTGAGCCATGATGTCTGGCCGACCGATCTCTTCAACCTTCAAATTGATTCGTCGACCGATCAAGTTTTGCATCTCATTCTGAAGACGCTCAACCTCTTGGCCTTTCTTGCCAATGATCAAACCTGGACGAGCAACGAACAAAGTGACCTTCACTTCGTCTCGTGTTCGTTCGATTTCGACCCGATCAATTCCGGCGGCTTTGTAGTTCTGCGTTGGGTGCTTACGTACAAATTTCCGGATCTTCTGGTCTTCTACCAATAGCGTTGCGAATTCGGCTTTGGGGGCATACCACCGGCTTTTCCAGCCTTCCATGACCCCGGTTCGAAACGCGACTGGATTTACTTTTTGACCCATGTTCGACTCACTGAACTTGTTGGTTTTGTTTGTGTGCTGTTACTTAAACTTCATCAATGCCGACACGGATGTGCGACATACGCTTCTTAATCATGAACGACATTCCGCGAGCTCGAGGACGAACACGCTTGAACATCGGGCCACCGTCAATGCAGACTTCGGAGATGAACAAATTATGCTCATCAACGATTCGACCAGGGTTTTGGTCGGGGTCTTGTGCATTGGCCAAAGCACTCTTGATAACCTTCTCAAGCATCCGAGCTCCACGCTGCGGTTGATACCGAAGGATATCCAAGGCTTCGTCGACAAATTTGCCGCGAACCAAGTCAGCCAGAGGCCGAACCTTTCGCGGGCTGATTCGTGCGTAACGATGTTGTGAATTGAATGCCATTTTATTGTCTGCGCTAAATCGTAATTTCGTTTGTCGTTAGCCAAAGCTGAAACTTTGACGTCCCGGTTAGAGCAAGGTGAACAACCACCAAGCTCTAACGCTTCTTGCCACCACCGTGACCTTTGAAAGTTCGCGATGGTGCGAACTCACCAAACTTGTGTCCAACCATGTCTTCGGTCATCAGAACCTTAACGTGCTTTCGACCATCGTGGATCAAAAACGTGTAGCCGATGAATTCAGGAATCACGGTGCAAGCTCGCGCCCAAGTCTTAATGGGTTCTTTCGAGCCAGCGGCCTCAGCCTTTTGGACTTTCTTGTAAACCTTTTCGTCAACGAAAGGGCCTTTTTTCTGTGATCTACTCATTGTGTTTTCTTGTGGTTAAAGCTGAACTCGGTTCAAGTTCCTATCAACAACCTATTTGACTTTCAACTGACCGTAACGCCGAGACTTACGACGACGCACGATTGCGGCATTGGAAGCTTTGGCCTTCTGACGAGTGCGTCCACCTTTAGCGGGAACACCTGACGGACTAACTGGATGACGACCACCTTTGGTTCGACCTTCACCACCACCGTGCGGGTGATCAATCGGGTTCATCGCTGTACCACGAACGTGTGGGCGACGACCAAGCCAACGAGATCGGCCAGCCTTACCCAACACAACCGCTCCGTGCTCCGAGTGGCCGACTTTGCCAATCGTGCCGCGACAAGTCGATGGGACTCGGCGAATTTCGCCACTTGGCAAAGATAGCTGAGCCCATTTGGCTTCGCGAGCCATCAACGTTGCACCTGTACCAGCACTGCGAACCAAAATTCCGCCTTGGCCAGGTCGCATCTCAATATTGTGAACAACCGTTCCCAAAGGGATGTTTTTCAGCGGCAAGCAGTTACCAAGCGTCGGAGGAGCGTCGACTCCACTGAACAACTCGTCACCTTCTTTCAAGCCATCCGGTGCGATGATGTAACGCTTTTCGCCATCAATGTAATACAGAAGTGCGATGTAAGCACTTCGGTTTGGATCGTACTGGATCGAATTCACGACGGCCTTAACGCCATCCTTGTCACGCTTGAAGTCGATGATTCGATAACGTCGCTTGTGTCCACCACCACGATGCCGGGCAGTAATCTTGCCCTGATTGTTTCGCCCAGCAGTTTTCACCATCGGTCGAAGCAAACTCTTCTCAGGCTTGGCACCTTTGGTTAGTTCCTTAAAGTCACTAACGCTGGCGTCACGCCGTCCGGCTGAGGTTGGTTTGTATTTTCTGATTGCCATTGCAATATCCGTTTAGTTTATTGTTGCGTTGCTTGTCCGAATCGCCATTCGATAATTTGGGTTTCACCAAGCGGTGACCCCAGTGGGTTACACCTGCCGGGTGTTACCTCGCCTAAGTTAAGTTCTTCCAATTTGGAGAGATCAAAACCTAGGTTGTATCTCAACTCATCGCTTGGTCACTTCCGGCAGAAGCGACCCACTTATGCGACAACCGCAACTCCGTTAGAAGAAGTCGATTTTGTCGTCAGGATGCAAAGTGACGATCGCCTTCTTCCAATCCTTGGTTCGCCCGTAAGTAAACTTGTACCGACGTGGCTTACCTTTTCGTGTCTGAGTCGAAACTCCGGTGACTTTGACTTCAAACAGTTTTTGAACTGCGTTCTTGATGTCAGT
>CAYMFZ010000736.1:0-2648 GCA_964389585.1 uncultured Pirellulaceae bacterium
CATCAAAACGAGTTGATTGATAATCTCTTGAGCTGGTAAACGATACGCCTGATCCAGGCAGAGCCGCGGTTCGGGTGGGCGGTTGATTGCCTGGATTCATATTCCGATTGGCTGGCGGAGTCGTTTCGACGAATTTTGTTTGATTCGTCAGCACGGAACGGCTATCGTTTTGCTGTGTCGAGTTTCCACTGGAAAGATTCGGATCGGCTGCTCGCCAACCAACCTGGCTTTGATTCACAGGTGTTGGGGCTCGTTGATTCGTGTTGAGTGTGTTGCTTGTTGGAGCAGTTTGGCCCGGGGTGTAATAAGCTTGATTGGCCGCAACTGACGGAATGTTCAAGCTGTAAGTTGATGGGGGAGCAAGCGTTGAATTGCCCGCAAACCAGCCGTTTCCGCACGGATTATTGCAGCGATTTCGGCAGCCAGTGGTTGCCAAAACAACGCAAACACACAACAAACAGAGTTGAATTCGAGACATCACTTTTCCTTCGCGTTTCCTTACGCTATCACGAAAATCTAAAACCGAAATTTGGCTAAAGTTTTCGAAGCGGCGTACGTTAGCAACTTGGCTTAGTGACGCAAGATCAGTTAATGCATTGATTTTGACTCAGTAACGCGATTCTTTGACTAGTCCAGCGTTGCAGCTTGGAATTAAGGCATACTCGTTTCTCGTAGTGGATGAGGTTACGAATCCTCTTGGTTTTCATACTCTGGGACTCGTAGCCTCGTCCACTACCCAAGTACTTAGTTTGCTTACTTACGATCCAGCAGATTCGAAAACTGAGCTACCTCAATTTCATTCTTGACCAATCCAGGTGTTGCAAGCTTGGTATCGCCTTTACGTCTTCGATATTCATTCCGTTGCCTGTAATGAAAACTGTGTTGAGACCTGAATGGGGAAATCCCTTTTTTTGGGCTGGGAAATCCAGCTTCAAAACTTTCGTGTAGATTTTGCTATCAAACCCAGCGACAAACCACCATCTAGGAAGTCCACCGTTTTCAAAATCATCATAAAGTGCGATCTGGCAATCTCGTGCCAACAAGGCCAGCAGTTGTTGCCGATACTCTGGGTCGACTGCTTCCGTCAAAATCAAGTCGCGAACTGGGGTTTCTGTTGAGCCCACCCATTCGGCAAGGGCGTCAAGCGGAATGTTCTCTCCAGATTCTCCGTCAAACTTTAAAACCAACTGTTGAATGTTTGCCAAATCGAAACGTGTTTTCAAAGTTAAGAGCATTTCTTGCGTTGGATTGATCAAGACGGCGCCACTCAACCTGAAAATGTTGGACTTAGCGAAAAGCTCCAGATCATCTACATTCTTAAAATCGTAATTTGATGATGCGTCAATTAAGACGAGGTCAGGATCCGGCAAAAGATATTTTGATCTCCAGGATACAGGGTTTCCTTGAAGATCAAGTGATTCGAGAGCCGGCAAGCGAGCCAGCAATTTGGCACCTTCATCTGTTAGCAAGCCGTTTGGAAGATTCACGAACCGAAGAGATGTTACTTTAGAGAGCAGTTCTGCGTGAGCGTCAGTAACGCCTAACTCTTCGAGTTGAACTGTTTTCAGATAAGTCAGATTTTCGACTGGCTTCAGTTCATCCAGCGTTAGCGCAGCGACTCCCTTAATCTCAAGCGATTCAATGTGCGCCGATTTACCCTTTTCGAATCGCCATTTCATCCAGCTCGGGACGGGGCTGTAGGAAGTACGAATCTTGATAGTTGGTTCTGACTTGCCAGTCATCGCCAAATACATCGCGTAGTCTTGTGCGTTCTTGGGGCGACCCGCTGACTCTTCCTTTATCGCTTTATTGACTGAGTCCGCAATTTGATCGGCCGCCCGCCATTGACGCTTGATTGGCTCTTCGATCACTTTAAGCCAATAGGTCAGGACTCCCGCAATCAAGATAAACAACACTCCAATCGCTCGAAACGAGAATTGGAAGCGTCGTTTTCTTGACATGCTCATTATGCAAATTCAGCGACTGTTTTCCTGTCGAAAGTTTCAGCAGTCATTCTTTTGATGCGCTTAACATTTCAGCTGCGAATTCAGAAGGTACGCATTTGTTCGGGGAACAGTTGAGGACAACTGTTCTACACTCAGCGGTCTGCATTCAACGATCTGCGTTCAACGATCTGCATTCAGTGTTCTGCCTCAGTCTTCCATAACTTCCGTTTCGCGAGCTTTGGCGATTTCTGCTGCTTGGGTCTCAAACTTTTTGGTCAGTTCTTGAATTTGATCTTTGATGTCATCGCGTTGATCTTCGGAGACGGTTTTGTCTTTTTCCGCTTGATCCGCCGCTTTGTTGCCGTCACGTCGAACATTTCGAATGGAGATCTTGGACTCTTCAGTCAAATCCTTGATTCGGCTGACCATCTTCTTTCGCACGTCAGTAGATAGTGGCGGAATGTTGATGCGAACGACTCGACCGTCGTTTTGCGGATTGAATCCGAGGTCACTGGCAACAATCGCTTTCTCGATTTCCTTGATAATGCCGGCGTCGTAAGGGCGAATGACAATTTGAGTCGGCTCAGGAGCACCCACTTGAGCGACTTGTTTGATCGGAGTCGGCGAGCCGTAAACATCAACGCGCAATGAATCAACAAGTCCCGGATTGGCTCGTCCCGTTCGAATTCCGCTCAGACTCTT
>CAYMFZ010000737.1:0-1727 GCA_964389585.1 uncultured Pirellulaceae bacterium
ATCTTGTTCCAAGGGACGCCTCGTTGCTTGCTTGAATCGAACAAGTTCGCTTCATAACGGTTGTGCTAATCTTGCAACCGACCTTAAGCATCAAGCAAACAATTTCTTCCAAATAGACTTTTCTTCTTAGTCAAACCCTGCCGATAGCTTTGGTATCGGTCGGCGATCGTTTCACAAGCGGTAGCCGATGAGAATGACTTGCTTCAAAGTTTCCCAGAGCTTGGAGGTAGGTCATGGCCATGGGATGGCAACTGAGTCGACAACGGAAGGTCGAGGAACCTTTCGACTGGAATATTGTTTGAGCACGGGCCAAACAACCAGTCGCCTGAAACTCCATTAATCAGGTGTTTGTTAAATGAATAAGACCGCTCCCCACTATTTGCTCTTTACTGAAGCCAAAAACATTGCAAATTCATCGATTCGCGGTGGTCGATGGCGATTTGTGCTTGAACAAATTGGAACTGCAAACCGGATCGAAGAGGCAGACGACGAACCGGGTGTCAAAGGGGAGCGGCTTCAACTTCTGGCAGTTGTTCGAGGACTGGAAGCCCTTGAGCAAGAATCGCAAGTCACACTGATCACTTCAAGTAAACACGTTGGGCGTGGAATCCGACGTGGTCTCACCCAGTGGCGACAAAATGATTGGCAATGGGAAAGATTCGGCCAAATGGCTTTGATCAAAAATCATGACCTATGGAAGCGAATTGATCACGCGATGGCGATTCACAAAATCAATTGCCGCGTCTGGCAATTTGATCCTCCTCACGTTCGGACACAGGTTGCTTCTGAGGCAGACGCAGCGGATTTGTTGGGCGACAAGCGTCATTCGCAGCCGGCGATTGTTGAACCAAATTCATCTGATTCGGTTGTCGAAGCATGCATGCTTCAAAAGCCAAGATTCTCCGAGGCATCACTTTTGGGCGTAGACAGCGCTGAATCAGCAGTTGAGTCAGCCGCTGATTCAGCCATTCAATCAGTGGTGGGGGAATCACTCGGAAGAGGCAACCACCTAACCTTAAACCTTGCTACGGAGAAAAGTCGATTGGGTTCCAATTTCGACCACACCTCACGAACCTCCAGCCTATTGGCCGATAAAGTAAAACCAATCGGTCAAGGTAAAGCCTTTGGCTACGCGTTGGCGTCCCACTAAATCACTGCTAACTCACTTTTTCAATTAATATCTTAAAGCTGCAACAATGAACGCATGGAAGTCTGTAACGTCCACGATGGACGCGGAATCGCTTGAAAAGTTGGTTTTTGGGCAGGAATCGAATCCAAATTCGATCTTAGGTCCCCATTTTATCGCTTCTAACTCAGACAAAGTTGTCGTGCGTGCCTTTCTGCCGCTTGCCGAACAAGCCACCATCGTAAACCATAACGGTGACCAAGAACTTGCGATGTCACGCGTTCACCCAAGTGGAATCTTTGAAGTAACTTGTGATGCAAGCGATTTTGAAACAGCACTTGGTAGATACAAAATCAAATATGTCGAAGGCGACTCAACCATGTCGGTCCACGATCCGTACGCTTTTCCGCCACTACTCAGCGAACTTGATCTGCACCTTTTTAACGAAGGCAATCATTACGAGATTCATAAGAAGCTGGGTGCGCACGTTCGCGAAATCAACGGCGTCAAGGGCGTGAATTTTGCTGTTTGGGCTCCGAACGCAAAATCAATTAGCGTCGTTGGTAACTTCAACGAGTGGGACGGCCGACGACATCCGATG
>CAYMFZ010000737.1:1737-2644 GCA_964389585.1 uncultured Pirellulaceae bacterium
AAATCCCGAGTGGCATTTGGGAATTGTTCTTGCCTGAACTTGGCCCAGGCGAAATCTACAAGTTTCGTGTGACCGATTGCCATGGTCAACAAATCGAAAAATCTGATCCATTTGGCTTTTACAGTGAGTTACCTCCGCGAACGGCTTCGGTTGTTGTCGAACTGGACGACTACCAATGGACGGATGAAAAGTGGATGGAGAAGCGTGAATCGCAGAACGGTTTGGAACAACCGATGTCGGTTTACGAACTTCACCTTGGAAGTTGGCGACATGAAGAGGGCAAAGAAAATGGCTGGATGAACTATCGCGACATCGCGCACCAGTTAGTCGACTACTGCAAGGAATTGAATTTTACCCATGTCGAGTTGATGCCCGTTTCTGAGCATCCGTTCACCGGAAGCTGGGGTTATCAAACGGTTGGCTACTTCGCCTGTACCAGTCGTTACGGCACGCCCGAAGACTTTATGTACTTCGTTGACTATTGCCACCAAAACGATCTCGGCGTGATCATTGATTGGGTTCCCGCTCACTTTCCAAAGGACGGTCACGGGCTCGCAAAGTTCGATGGAACGGCACTCTACGAACATTCGGATCCACGTCAGGGCGAACATCCCGATTGGGATACGCTGATCTTCAATTACGATCGCAATGAAGTTCGAAACTTTCTCGTTTCCAACGCGATGTTTTGGCTAGAGAAGTATCACATCGATGGACTAAGGGTCGACGCGGTTGCTTCGATGCTTTATCTCGACTACAGCCGCAAAGAAGGCGAGTGGATTCCCAACAAGTATGGTGGACGAGAAAACCTGGGCGCGATCGACTTTTTGAAAGTCATGAATGAGCGAGTTCACGAATCTTTTCCGGGCCTGATGACGATCGCAGAAGAATCAACGGCTTGGGGCGGAGT
>CAYMFZ010000738.1:0-2616 GCA_964389585.1 uncultured Pirellulaceae bacterium
GAGTAGTCTTCGAACTTTGACTCGTCAGGTGAGCCATTGGAGTACTGATAAATCGCATCCCGTGGCTTTTTGCCCAGCGAGATGAGTGTTGAGCTGACTGTGGCGTAGTCTTTTTCTTTGACAACCATGCTTGGCCGTCCAGGAGCTGTTGGCGTTCGAGCAAGCACCTTGCTGGCGATTGCCAAGAACTTAACGGGTGAATCCAGAGTTTGAAGCGTCAAAAGCCGTTGAGCCATTTTTGCTCGTTCGTCGTGAGGATCGTTAACGTCTTTGTTTCCCACGATACACAGGCCTTGTTCCAGCTCCGCAACGTCGGTTTCGTTGCTGGAATGAATGACCCAACCGGAATCAGGGTCGGCAACGCAAAAGTTGGCTCCGCCGTATTGCCCGCTATGAAGTTCTTCAAGAGCCAGATCAACGGCTTGCTGGGCTGAATTGCATTTCAGCATTTCGCGGGTCAAAGCTCCGCGAGAGCGAGGATTGACGGGAGTGTCGAATTTCTTGCGACGCACGACGCCGACAAACATCCCATTTTGATTCATGCCGAGGTAGGTTCCGCCGGTGTGCTGGTCAATACTCGCCAGAATACGGGGTTTTCCAGACTGAATCGAAGGAGCTGGGCAAATACGGTCGAGAGGTTCTTCCCGATTGTAGGCCACAAGGATGGGAGCTTCAGGGACCAAGTGATATACGATTGCCAGTAGGCTCATACGTGTTTCGCTTTTTCAAAGATCAGGGTATTAAAATCGCTGCCGCGAACGTTTGGGAACGACCTGCGAAAATCAGAGTTCGGATGCCGTTCTCGTCTTTTCGTGAGCGTCCAATTTATCGAATAGAATCCGATTTGACACCCCAATTAGAGGGGTGTTTGTGTGGATTGTTGAGGTGTTTGAGTGGCTTTGGGGTGAATGGGGTGAGTTTCCGATGGGCCGTAAGTGCCTTTGGACAAAAGGAATACGGCAATGTTGTTCGATTCGTTCGCAGATTGTGGCGTGATTTCCCAAACTGTAGCCACGCAAGCAGGACGGGACTTTTTCATCGTTCTGGGGTCGGCCAGCTACCAAAATTGTGGTAATCCTTAAATTTCCAGCCACCACATCTTCGCTTTTCAGCCAACTCGATCAAAATCGTTTGACCTCTGAATAGAGATTATTGTTGGCAGGTCATGTTCCTGCACTAGAGCCAGCGCTAAATCGTTTTTGGGCTCGCATTGCGACTAAAAATCATGCCCCTCGCCGACAAAACTCAGCCAATTTCGCGATTGGCCTCAACTCAAGTTCCTTCGAGCGTATTCGTCAGTCGAATTGCGGCTCCGGCTAAAAAGCCAACTCAACCCCGTTCCGATATCCCCGGTATTAAGATCCTTGGGGCTGGCGCGAGCGCTGGTTCGAAACTCGTTTTGAACGAGGACTTGGCAGCCTTGGGCTACGACTCGGATTGGATTGTTCAGCGGACGGGGATCAAGTCGAGATACCACGTAGCTGAGGGTGAAGCAACGAGCGATATGGCGATTCGCGCCGCGGAGCAGTGCCTTGCCAACGCAGGAGTTGATGCGAGCGAAGTCGATCTGATCATTGTGGCGACCGTCTCGCCAGATTACCTAACACCGTCAACGGCGTGCATTGTTCAGGCTCATTTGGGAGCGCCAGCGGCCGCGTTCGATCTCAATGCAGCGTGTTCTGGTTTTATTTACGGACTGGCGATGGCGAGTCAGTCGGTACGCACAGGCTGTGTTCGAAATGCGTTGATTATCGGTGCCGAGACATTGACGATGCTGTCAAATCCGGAAGACAAGAAAACTTACCCTTTGTTCGGTGATGGTGCGGGCGCAGTTTTGATCAGTAAAGATCCTGAGCCCAATGAATCGAAAGCCTCTGGAATTCTGGCTTATCGTTTGGCGTCCGAAGGAAAGTTGGGCGACGCGTTAAAGACACCGGCTGGCGGTTCACGAAAGCCGTTTTCGCAATCGGTGTTGGACCGGGGCGAACACTTTTTGAAGATGGATGGCCGAGCTGTTTTTAAGTGGGCAGTGCGTCTGATTCCTGAGATCGTGGATGAGATGCTGACCAAAGCATCCATGTCGCTATCGGATATTGACTTGTTCATCCCTCATCAAGCTAACATTCGAATCATCGACGCGGCAGTTGAGGGATTGGGGATTGATCGCAAGAAGGTGTTTGTGAATCTTGATCGGTATGGAAACACTTCAGCGGCGAGCATTCCGATTTCTATCGCGGAAGCCGTTGAGCAGGGCAGGATTCAGCCAGGAAGTAACGTTCTAATGGTTGGGTTTGGTGCCGGGCTAACTTGGGGATCATGCTTGTTTCGCTGGTAAGCGAAGCGAACCAGCTCTTAATCTTAATCCTACTCTTAATCGTACTCCCACTTCCTCTCTACGAGCACGACTTGCAAGTTCGCGCAAACGTTGAAATGTCTGCTTGCTGCCCGGCGAAAACGCGAAAGTCCCTCGACCTTCGGGATCATGATGACGTCGAGTTTGTTGCCGCACATCGAGGGACTTAGCTAGTTTCTATCCCAAAACATGTGAGCCGTAGGCGCTAGCCCAATGGCACTCACTTTAAATTTGTGGGCTGAGCCTGCAGGGCATTTATTACA
>CAYMFZ010000739.1:0-2607 GCA_964389585.1 uncultured Pirellulaceae bacterium
CTAGCCTCGGGCCAGAATCACCAGCAAAATAAGCCAACAGGATTCGCTGGCCCAAGGCTAGCGCCAACGGCTTACAAGTTCTGGGACAGATAAACTCATAGTCTTGAAAGAGCTTCAGAAATCCTGGCGAAGTCCAATGAAAGCTTTGCAACGCCTCAAGTTTTCGACTCAAGGATTGCGTTTCAAATTAGTGTTATTCGTGGAAAAATTCTCAGCGAGTAAACCTGTCCACGAATAGCACTAATTACACGAATAAAACAATACCTGGAAACTTTCGATTCTTGAAGCAAGTTCTCATCTTTGAGATTAATGGCACTCGTCGTAAAAAAATTTGGCCGAACAAATTCGAACATCACCAACCAAGAGATTTGCAAGTCGAATTCAATTCGACTTTTTGTGGGTAACTTCTGCCGGAAGTTTCCTAGACTGACTTAAAAACCCAATTTCAATAAGCGTCTATTTGATAAATGGTCAAATCATCGACTTGGTAACTCTCGGCAAGAGTCACCCACTAAATTTCGTGTCTATATCTTCAAGGCTTAGTTTCTTTTTTGAAAGTGACTTTGCAATTCTCCTGTGTCACCAACGTTAGGACTTGCCTGTCGAGCATCGTTTTGATTAGAATTTCGCTTCTGCTAATTGAGACTTTGCCGGTGTGGCGGAATTGGCAGACGCGATGGATTCAAAATCCATTGGGGGCAACCCCGTGGAGGTTCAAGTCCTCTCGCCGGTACTATTAAAAGCTCGGAAAGCATCAACGCTTTCCGAGCTTTTTTGTTTGCGATAACACAAGAGAACTGCTTCTGAAGAGGAAAAATCGGCAAGAGCGCACTACGCTACTAGCCATGGCAGAAAATCGTTTGGAAACTTTGATACATTCCGGGGGAATCAAAATGACCTATAGCATTTACGTGCATGTAACTCGACCAATTCAAAGTGTGTTAGCCCAGTACTGGGCTAACGCAAAGCTTAATAGGGAAAGCCTTTTTAACCTAAAATAAAGAGTGTAGTTGGCGATTGCGATCGAAATTGCCATGTGATATCGTCTACAAATCTTTTCACAACTATTCCTAATACGAGAAACTTATCCGCCGCGATATGTCTAATAAAAAAATCTATTTCTGGTTTCCGATTTTAATCAGTTTGTGTTGTTCCAGTAGTTTGTCAGGGCAATTATCTAGATTTCATAAGTTGAGAACCTGGACCGATTCAAGTGGGAAACACAAGACAGAAGCGATGCTCATTTCAAGTAATGAAGTTGAAGTCAATCTTGCTTTGCAAAACGGCGAGTCCAAAACCCTGCCTTTTGAGAGGCTTTCGCAAGATGACCAAGAATTCATTGAGGAATATGGCAGTGAAAACTTCACTGAAATAAAAAACCAAGCTCGAAATAGCGTTTTTGCAGCGGACGCACTTAAACGCTACGAAGAATATTCGTCTAGTAATCTAGTAAGCCCCGCGAACCAAGTATTTGTTGACAGTCAAATCCAATTGTTGAAGGAAAAATCAGAATCCAATTCCATTATTATCAACAGTGGATATCTTCCGCTTGATCAATTGTCTAGCTTAAAGGCGCAGTCTTTGGCTGACGCCAACGAATGGGCGAAAAACATCGCTTCGGCCGGCAAAGCGAACGAGGATCAGAAACTTATTAAGAAAGCGATATCTGATGATCCGACTTCACTCGAGTCAGCGATTACACTTGGGTTGTGGTTCGAGGTTGGAGTGGCTGATTACAAGGCCGCCAGGAGACATCTTGAGCGCGCGATTGAGCGGGGTGAAAGATATCTACCAATTGCTACTGAAACAGATCGGCAAAATCTGCTTGCTGCAATGAACAATCTTGCAGTCTCTTACGCGAAGCAGGGGAAAATTTCAAAAGCGATCAAGTTAATGGGGAAAATGGAAGACGTTTCTGAGGCAGACCTTCCAAAAGAAGTTTCGGCGAATGTCGGGAAAATAAAAAGAATGATCATGAATACAAACTCTGGGTTGGCCGCGGATTCTAAAGAGCGAAAAACCGTCGCTGAATTCTCAAACTTGATTGGAGGCAATTCAACGTCAAGTGCCTGGCATTTGATGGTCCCCCAAGAGTTATCCACGATTCAGTTTGCAATTGACAAGCGATTCTCTTTGCTGGAAGGCAAAACCATCCTAGACAAACGTTGCATTAGATGTGATGGGACGACGACCGCGTTTTGCCCTGTAAAGGAATGTAAAAAAGGCGCAATCAAGAAAACGATCTGGGGTCCAAAGATGATGAGAGGCAAGGTAATTGGTAGAGAAATAAAGACAATCAAATACGACCTATGTACCAACTGCAAAGGCAAAGGCGTGGTTAATTGTTCTGGTTGCTACTCTCCTGGAAAGAGGCGAAGCATCGGAATTCAAAATTAGATCATTCCGCACGAAAATATCACAGTCGAAAGAGTAGCCAACTCGTGAAATCAGTAGCAACAGAATTGCTCGCTCACTCTACCTGTCCAAATTGCTGGTCAGATTTTCAGGTAGAAGATGTGAAATGGGTAGCGGGAAATGAAGAGCTATTTGGTGATTATCGTTTGGGCCATGAGTATCAACAGCGCTTCAAACCGACTCGATTTGATG
>CAYMFZ010000740.1:0-2605 GCA_964389585.1 uncultured Pirellulaceae bacterium
CGAATGTACATTCGCCGCATGAAAGAATGTGGCGTCGAGTTTGGAAGCTTTCCGCTGAGCGGGCAATTTTGGCGAATCGTTGAGCCAATGAAGTCGCCCATGGACTTCGTCTCACGATTGAGCCTCACGTTCGAGCAAGCGAATCTTGATTACAGTTTGCATTTCGCCAAAGTCTTCAAAAAGATCGGCGATCAATCGACGGCGGATGTCTTACAACAGATTTACGAAGACGAAATCGGGCACGTGCAACACGGGCTTCAATGGTTTCGTCAGTGGAAGAATCCAGAGCAAACCGACTGGGAAGCCTATCAAGAGTCGCTTGATTTTCCGATGTCGCCTCAGCGCGGTCGTGGACCGCGTGGTGCATTCAATCGAGATGGGCGAATCCAAGCCGGTTTGACCGAAGAATTTGTTGATGCAATCGAAGTCTTTCGTCAGTCACGTGGTCGCGCGCCGACAGTTCGTTGGTTTGATCCCGCTGCCGAATCGGAATTGGCAGGTGAGTCGTCTCCTAAAGTTCATACTCTGATGGAACAATTGGGAAAAGACCTTGAGTTGTTGATGGTCATGGTTGCGCGTCAGGACGATGCGGCGCTGGTGCGCCGAATGCCTTCGCAAGCCATTCGAAAAAAGTTGATCGATGTCGGGCTTGAACTGCCCGAGATGATTCCTTTTCAAGATACTTCTGCATTGGCTGGACGTAAGATCAATGATTTTGCACCTTGGGCTTGGACACCGAAGAGTCACGCGATTACTGCACCAATGACGTCAGTGACGCGACACGTTCCAGTGCCGTGGGACAATTCGTTTGGAGAGTTGTATCGTAAGTCTTGGGGCTCGAATCAACTGAAAAAGTGGTTGACCGAAAGTGAAAAAGCGGGTGAGTTGCCCGACTGGTTCACGTCGGCGAATTGTGTCGGTGTTGCTGTGTTTGATGAAGCGGGCGTCGCCCAAGCCTGCGAAGAATTTGGCGCGCGTGGATACAAGCAAGCGATTTTCAAACGGGATTTGGGGTCGTCAGGTCGAGGTCAACGAACTTTTGATTGTGACAAACCACTTACCGAACAGGATTTGGCTTGGGTTCGGTCTGAGTTGAAACTTCGCGGACCGGGCAAGAAAGAAAGCCCGTTGGCGGTCGTCGAACCGGCTTTGAATCGATTGATTGATCTTTCGTTCCTATGGAAATGTCCGCCTTCCAATCGTGCCGATTCGAAAGTCGGACTGCTCGAACCAAAGTTCATTGGCTGGACTCGGCCACTCGTGACTCCTGGTCGACGCTACGCCGGGACAAGGCTAGGCACTCCGCTACTTGGGTGCGACGAGCGGATCAAAAAGTTCTTGCTCGCCGATCGCGGCGCAAAAATTCAAGAGATCGTCAACTGGCTGACGCCTTGTTTGACTCGCGAATTGTCGAGGCGTAATTTCACCGGCTACTTTGGTGTAGACGCTCTAGTCTGTGAAAACGATTGTGGTGAACTTGAAGTCAAGCCAATGGTCGAACTGAATCCACGAATGACGATGGGACACATCGCCAAGCGGCTTGAGAAGCGATTGGCATCGGGCGTCGAAGCGATGTTTTGCATTCTGACGAAGGATGACTGGGATTCGAAGTTCGACCAGTTCGAGCAAATTCCATTTAGGCGATCGTTAGATGGTCGTTGGGCATCGGGAGTGATTCAGTTTGCTGACGTAGATGATCAAACAAAATTGGTACCAGTTATCTTGATCGGCGAAGAAGCAATGCAATGCGGTCGGTCGAGTTGATTGTCGTTGATCACTCCGTGGTCAAACGAAAAACGTGTCTTAGGATTCCAGCCTGAGATGGAACAGCAACTTGCGCTGACATTCGTATCTCAGGCTGGAAGCCTAAGACACTTTGCGCGAACAGACTTTCGATCGCCTTTCACTCTTTCCAAGGCAATTGACGCCAGTGAACTTTTCCGTTGTGGTTCAATTGCTTTGAGCCAGGCGTGCTTCGGCCTTCCTCGACATAGCGACGCAGAATGGCGGTTAACTCTTGCACGACTTCCGGACGCTGCTCGTACAAATTAGTTTGCTCTTTGGGGTCGGTCTTGAGGTTGTAAAGTTGGACTGGAGGAAGCGTTTGCTCTTTGGCGATCGGTTCTCTTGGATCACTCCAACCACCAGAGCCGTGACAAAACAGTATTTTCCATTCGTCTTTGCGAACGGCGAAAAACCCAGAACCTGAATGGCAAACGATTGCTTCATGCAGTGGTTTTTCAACCGGTTCGCCGCGAAGGATTGGAAGTAAGCTGAAGCTGTCTTCGGCCGCGTGCTCAGGAATCTTGAAATCGACAAGCTCAGCAAGCGTCGCCATCATATCGACAAGAGAAATGATCTCATTAGATCGGGTTTTAGCGGCAATTTTGCCCGGCCAACGAACGATGAAAGGGACTCGGTGTCCGCCTTCGAAGGCATCCGCTTTGTAGCCTCGCCAAGTTTCGGTGAGGTGAACGCCCTTGGAATCTAGCTCGTCAAAATTGGCTTTCGGTGAAGTCCCGTTATCGGTCGTAAACAAAACGATGGTGTTTTCAGCTTGCCCAGAATCGTCGCCGTCTCCGACGGGTCATTCATGAGCAGGCTC
>CAYMFZ010000741.1:0-2596 GCA_964389585.1 uncultured Pirellulaceae bacterium
TGCCTGATAACTTGGGCAAGCCATTGGCCGTTGGAAGAGAGGCCGCCATGGTTCTCAACGATGACATTAATATCAACATCTTTGGCGTATTCAGAAAGGCTTCGAAGGCCGTCGGCTGCACGTCCAACTTGCTCGTCATAAGTACCTGAAGACTGGGCGTTCACCCGGATCGAATGGCAGCCAAGGAACTTCGCCGCCGCCACCCATTTGTGGTGGTTTTGGACTGCCTTTTTCTGCTTGCCTTTGTCGGCATCGCCAAGGGCGCCTTCCCCATCGATCATGACCAAAACAGACTCGACACCATGATCGGCTGCTCGTTTCTTCATGTCGTTGAGGTATTTGCCGTCTTTGGCTTTGTCCTTGAAGAATTGATTGACGTACTCGATGCCTTCAATCCCGAATTCTTCTTTGGCTGTTTTGGCAAAGTCTAAGTTATCCATCTTGCCACCCTTGAGTGCTCGATGAAGCGACCATTGGGCCAGCGAGATCTTGAAAAGGTCTTCTTTTTTGCTGGCGGAGGTTGGGCTGGCAGTGGGTGAGCTGGCCAAGCCCAGTTTTGTTGTCGCACCGATTGCGGCTGCGGCGCCTGTCGTGGCAAGAAATTGACGTCGATTGAATCCGTTGATCATTGTTTCTCCGAAGTGATCGTTGTTTCGGGTGTGTTTGCTGGTTGCGGTCCGAGACTGCATGATCGAAAAGTATAAATTGCCGCGTTGTCGCCCGCAAATGGTTAGGGGCAAATTGCAGGAGAACTGCAAAGTCGAATCCAAATTCGACTTTCGTTGATTTTTGTGACACTTTTGATGGGTAACTTCTGCCAGAAGTTTAAGATTCATGCAGGTCTCAATTTCAGCAAGCGTTTAATCGATAAACGAGTCCGCTCATCGGCTTGGTAGCTCTCGGCAAGAGTCGCCCACTAACTTTATATGCGAGGCCGCAAATGTCTTCGAAAGCGACTTTGCAGTTCTTGGGCCAAATTGTTCCTATCTAATGAAGCACGAACCGGCGTGAGATGGTGAGCGTTGTTCTAGCTGGGGTGTATTTGGATTCAGTTTTTAGTGTCCTGGCGGGATGAATTGGATGTTCATTGCTTACGGTTTCAAAATTGATTGGATCGGGGTGTAGCCAAAGTTGGGTTGGTGTGTTGGATTCACTGTGGATTGTTAGAAATGAAACGAGGGACGTTTACATTCATTCCCTCAATTCGTTTTCTCAGGGATCGGTTTGGTGTAGAATCGGCGACTCAGAAATTCAGTAATCATGAGGAACCCAATGTTGATTTCGTCTTTTCGAATTTGTCAATCTCTGTTCACTCTCAGTATGTTTGGAGTGCTCGTTGTTCTTTCGAGTCAGAAAGTCACTGGTGATGACTCTCTCGCTGACGCGCTCAAGGCAGTTTGTGCCGTTGAGGCTCATGGCGCTGGGCATGAGTCCGCCGTCGAAGCGATGAAGGCGCTCAACAAAGCGAGCATCGATCAAGTGCCAGAAATTATCAAGGCGATGGACGACGCCAATCAAGTATCTCAAAACTGGCTACGAAGCGCAGTTGTTTCGGCTGTTGCTCGCGGTGGTGAGATGCCAAGCGAGGCAATTAAGTCGATCCTTGATGATCAAGCCCGTAGTTCGATGGGGCGCCTGCTTGCGTTTGAGCTACTTACTGATGGTGACGAAGTGCTTGCCACTCAATTGATTCCTGGATTCATTGACGATCCAAGTCTTCCGCTGCGTTACAAAGCAGTTGCGGCTTTGATCGAAAAAGCTGATTCGATTTCAGAAGACGATTCGCAAGCCGTCATTGGGTGCTTGGGCGTGGCGATGAAGCATGCCCGTGATGTCGGGCAGATTCAAGCGATCGCAAGTAAGATCGCTGACCATGGAGTCCAAGTTAACCTGCAAGCTCAGCTTGGCTTCTTGCCAAATTGGCACATCGTCGGTTCTTTTGACAACAAAGACATGGCCGGGTTCGACGTTGCTCATGGTCCGGAGCAAGCAATCGGAATGATAGATCTAAACGCGACGTATAAAGACATGAATGGGAATGATGCGACTTGGAAAGAAGTCTCCACCATCAATCCCGTCGGCAACGTTGATTTGAATGACTACATAGGAAAAGTCAAAGGCGCGACTGTTTACGCGTTGACCAATTTTAAATCGCTCGAAGCCTGTGATGCCGAGATTCGAATCGGAACGGCGAACGCGACCAAGATTTGGATCAACGGGGAGCTCGTGATGGTCAACGAGATCTACCACAACAGTAATTCAATCGATAAGTTCATTGGCAAAGTCAAATTGAAGGAGGGTGACAACCAGATCTTCATGAAGGTTTGCCAGAACGAACAAAAGGAACCTTGGGCTCAGGATTGGCAGTTTCAATTTAGATTCTGTGATGCTTCGGGAAAGCCAACTGCCCAAGCGGCTCCCCCGGCGGCGCGATATTGAGTTAAGCGTCTATCCAAAGACTCCTGAGCCGTCGGCGCCAGCCTCGGGCCAGCGATCTCGGATGGCTTGTTTGCTGGTTGTTCCAGCCCGAGGCTAGCGCCTACGGCTTACTATTGCATAGGATTTTACGGTCGACATAGTTATGGGTAGGCCTAAG
>CAYMFZ010000742.1:0-2596 GCA_964389585.1 uncultured Pirellulaceae bacterium
GAGCATTCCCCTATAGCAGTCGTCGAAGACCGGGCCAAAAATCTGGAGGAAGCGATCGAGACATCGCGGCGTCTGCTGGGCGCATGCCTTTGTGCGAGTTGGGGCTCTATCGCTGGGGCGGGTCGGATGACGCGGCACTTCAGTCTGCAGTCGAACGCTCATTGGCGCTCCAAGAAAACCTTTCCGTTGCCCTCAAGTACGACGACCACACTTCGCGGCTGGCGTACGGAGGATTCTTTTTTTGGTACGACATGCGGGCGCGAAGCGAAGCCATTGCAACGATTAAGGACGCGGCCAAGCAAACTGAATTCAAGTCGCAACAAAAGGCTTTGATTCTCGCGCTTCCAGAAATCGACGGCTGTTTTGTCGATTCCCACGAACTTGGTCGCGTGTACGGAACAGCGATGGCTCTATTAAGTCTGTCAGACTGCGATTGAACGTGGATTTGGGTCAAGTTGAGCAAGTGAAGCGCCGTCAGTTTTGGCGATCGGGGAGAAATTCGAGAGTCGAATTCCAAGCCCCAACACAATGAACGTTTCCTTGGTTTTAGTGATTGTCCAACATGAACAACTGGCCAATAAACCGCCGACTCTCACGAGAAAACAGTTTGGGCAAGCTACAGGAAACAATGATGGTCGTGGGGTGACGCTCAGGAGAACTGCAAAGTCACGAACACTCCTGCCCGTCGTCAATCACAGTAAAACTCGGGCAAGAGTGCCCAGGCTACAGAACCGTGCAACTTTGGAGTTTTGGTTGACGCTTCCGCTGCTTGATTGTTGCCTGACGAATCAATAAATTGTTAGGAAGAACTCATCACTTCTCTTTAGATTTCACGGAACGGAATAGATGGACTTCGATCTCGATATGGACGGGAAAAATCTAGCTCCCAATGTTCAGAAACTTCTGCAAGACCTTAACAATCACAAGGTTGAGCTTGAGCTTCAGGAAGACGAGTTAATCCGTACTTCGCAGGACCTCACTGCTGCCCAACGACGGTTTGCTGAACTTCGTGACAATGCTCCCGTCGCCTATTTCCTGCATGACATGGATGGTTTTTTGCTTGAGATCAACAAGCGTGCGCGCAACTTGTTTGGGCTTAAGCCATTCCAAAAAAACGTTTACCTCAGTGAAGTCTTGATGGCGGATGTGCTGGAGCTGTTTGAGTTCCATGTTCGCCGTTCGAAAACCGAATCACACGCGTGTTCAATTGAGTTGAAGCTACCTCGAATTGGTGGCGACTGTCGGCATGTGCTCGCCGAAACGACGCAAACTCAGCCGAACGTTTTTCAAACGGTAATGGTCGATGTAACCGACCAGAGAAAGTCTGAGCGAATTCGTGAGCGGCTGGATTCGGATTTGCACCAAACACAAAAGATGCAAGTGCTGGATCAATTGTCTGGCGGAATCGCACACGACTTCAATAACATTCTTCAAGTGTTGGTAATGCAGACAGAACTTGCGCTCTCTGAAATTTCAGACAGCAACGAGCCAGCGCTTGAGATCGTTAACGAAATTGCCAAGACGGCAACTCGTGGCACTGAGTTGACTCGAAGACTTCTAGCGTTCAGCCGCAAAGCCCCGTTGGAAAAAGTTCGAGGCGACATCAATCACTTCATCGAAAATTCTCTATCGCTGATTAGTCGTTCGCTGGGCGAGAACATTCAAATCGTATTCAACCGCGAGCCTGAATGTCTTGGTGTCTGGGCGGATGCTGTACAAATTGAGCAAGCGTTATTGAATCTCTGCTTGAATTCTCGCGATGCGATGCCCGAACAGAGAGGTCAGATAACGATCACGACTTCGAAGCAGTTTTTTGCGAAGCGCCAGACAATATCTTCGCTCCCCCTAAGCCCTGGTCCTTACGCAAAGATTTCAATTTCCGATGAAGGATCTGGAATTCGAAATTCCGTTTTGCCTCGAATTTTTGAACCGTTTTACACAACCAAAGATGTCGGCAAGGGAACCGGGCTTGGGATGTCGATCGTCTATTCGATTGCCAAACAGCACAATGGATCCGTCGAAGTGTCAGCTTCTTCCGAACAGGGAACGACGATTGATTTTTACCTTCCACGATTCCAACTTCCGGTATCGATGACCGCTCCGGTTTCCGTTCAGTCGCCAGTATCTTCCAAACGCCCGATCGCAGGTTGCGTTTTAGTTTGTGATGATGAGCCTGCAATCCTCGAAGTAATTTCTCGAATGCTCAAGAGGCTGGGATTGAATGTCCTTGCGGCCAGCAATGGCCAAGCCGCCGTTGAATTGATTGAAGCGCATGATCAAATCGAACTGCTGCTAACCGATGTTGTGATGCCTGAAAAAGATGGCCGACAAATTTGCAAATCTTTTCTCAATAAGTTCCCGGACCAGCCAGTTGTTTTCATGAGCGGGCATGGTGATTCAGTTTTGGATCAGGAGTTTCTTAGCGAGAACAATGCGACCTTCATTGGAAAACCTTTCCGCGTGGATACTTTGGAGAAGAAACTAGGACTTCATTTGTTTGAGTCAGTTCCGAACCAATAGTGGTCGCCAAAGCAAAACTTCCAACTAGAGGGTATTTCAAAACCTGTAGTGGACTTCGCCAGAAGTCTCAACTCGC
>CAYMFZ010000743.1:0-1432 GCA_964389585.1 uncultured Pirellulaceae bacterium
CCACTGATCTTTCTTGTTGCGTTTACCACTAAAAGAAGGAAGGACTTTCTGTTCACCGCTTTGTTGATCATATCCGCCAGATTCAAATCCTTGGTCGAATCCGCCGGCCGCTTCTACGCCATCCATCCCTAAGTCGAGTGGGGCGACTTCATGAACAATTTCGTCCGCAAAAGGCTGTGGCTCAAGGACGGATGAGACAACGATGTCAGGATCGACTTGACTTGCAAGACCGCCGTCATCGATCATCGTCGCATCGTAAGCTTGGACAGGACTGACAGGGACTTCTGGAATTTCAGGTTCGGCAACGACTTCGTTCACAGGTTCTTCTGGTTTGAGACCTGTTAAATCATCTGTGTCGTAGCTCTTTTCGACTTGCTGGACGACCTCGATTTCGTCTTCGGTTGGTTTGGCCTTGAGTATTTGGATCGCCTGTTTTTCGGTGATCTGCTTTTTCTTAACGAGATAGTTTAAGACCGCTTTTGGCTTAACCGTCTTTTCAGGGTTGTCGATCTCCTTACGGATTTTGTCAATGATCTTGGGATCAATGATTCCGAGGCTTTCGAGTTTTTCAATTAACTGTCGCGGTGACATTCTTGTTTCCTTCGTTCCTCGTTTGGTTCGGCCGAGACACCGGATTCAAATCTTTGTTCTGTATTGGATTCGCCGGAATTCCGACGTCGTTCGATGTTGGCCTTAAAACTCTTCGTCCGTGGTTTGGATTTCGATCTGTTCCATGTTATTGACGACTCCAGTATCCCAAGCCGTTACCACTTTTTCATGCGTTGAATCGACGTGAGCCAAAATGATCAATCGCGTCGCGCTGGTCGAATCTTTTGCGTCTTTGACGCGCGATCGCATCTCGCTGTCGCTGGGGCATTCAACCTCATCGTCATCACGTGTCGTCACATAGAACGTGTTGGTTTGGTCAATCGTGACTTGCACATAATCGTCAAGCATTTCCTCTTGTTCTTCGACTTGCGTGCTGGGTTCTTCTGATTTCGCGTGCGGTTGTTCAAGTGATTTCTGAAGCGTAAACGAGGCAGTAACCATAAAGAAAATCAGCAGCAAAAACGTAACGTCGACCATGGGCGTCATGTCGAGTTCGTCTTCAGGGATTTCCTTTTTCTCGAACGCAACATCTTCTTCCGTTTCCTCTTCTTCATCTTGTTCGTCGATTCCCTTCCAACCACCCTGCTTGAAGTCAACGTCGTCAGGCATGTCGGCGGGGGTCGGGCGCACAATCGAAGCCGAGGATTCTTCCGCCTCTTTTGAGGCGCGTTCCTTCATTTCCTTGTCCAGGTCGTCGAACTGGCCCGTTGGCTCGTTCAATCCGAACTTAGGATTTTCAGCGTCCTCGTTCTTTTTGTTTTTCTTTTTCTTCTTGCTCATTTCTTTTTGCTCGTTCTTAGCCGAACTTAAAAGTCTTCTGTGG
>CAYMFZ010000743.1:1442-2595 GCA_964389585.1 uncultured Pirellulaceae bacterium
TTGTCTCAATTTGAAGTCTGGCAATTCCGTTGACCGCACCTGCATCCCAAGCCGTCACCAGTTTGGAATGCAGCGAATCAACATGGGCGACGATCGTCATTTCGCTTGCGTGAAATTCCGCAACGGCTGAACTGATTTGCGATCTCAATTCACTGTCGCTTGGGGCTTCGTAATCCTTCATTTCAGGAGTGGTTACGAAGTAAGTGTTGTCTTGATTGATCGCAATCTGAATCGGATCAGCCATTTTTGGGGTTTGCGTTTCAGCGGCTTGGTCGACCAGCGAACTAGGATGCTCGATTGATTTTTGAACAACAAACGAAGCAGTAACCATAAAGAAAATCAGCAGCAAAAAAGTCACATCGACCATCGGCGTCATGTCGAGTGAATCACGCTTATTTGAATCCGAACCGATCTCCCGATTCGACAATTTCGCGTTTCTTGTTTGCTCAACTTGCTTCATGGCGTTCAGGATCCTTGTGGCAATTTTTTGTGGATTTTTCTGGCTGTTCGTCTACTGCTCTTCTTCAATCCCAACATAAACCTTTCGAGATTTGGCCAGCTCTGATTGGGCGACTCCTCGTTTCACCATCTCCACCATCCCGGTTTTTACCTGCCCCTCGGCTTTGATCAAAATCGACGTCTTCGTGGGGTAAGTCGAAAGCTCGTTCTCAACAAACTCACCAATGTCCGCCTCTTGCATTTCTTCATCACCCGCCGGAACCATGGTGTCATCGCTCATCGATTTGCCTTTAAAAATCTGAACGATCTCGCTGTTGTCCTTGTCTAAAACGACGATCAACGTGACGGCTTCTTTGTCTTGAATCGAATTGCCAAAACTCGCCATCGGCAAAGCGACCGCGGCTTGAGGATCCATGCGAGAAACCACTACGAAAAATGCCAACAGGAGAAACGTCACATCGATCATAGGCGTAACATCAAGCTCGCCATCGTCCGAGTTGCGTTTGCGTTTGGGAAGTTCTAAGGCTGCGTCGCTGCTCATCGTCGAATCCGCATAAACTTAAATTGAAACGTTCGAATGAATTAAACATTCGATTGAATGGAACGCGTGAAGTGGCAAGTTACTTGTTGGGGAAACGGATGTTGCTTTCCTTGAAGACTTCAAGGAATTGATTCAAACCGTAAGACACAAGGT
>CAYMFZ010000744.1:0-2591 GCA_964389585.1 uncultured Pirellulaceae bacterium
GTCTTAAACCATTGTTGATTTAGCTTAATCCACTCCCGAGCCGAGTCTGCAGGAAGGTCGGATTTGTAAGTTGACGCAACTCGTTTCAAGACTTTTTCCAAACGTCTGGAGACCAACGTACTCGTTATTAACTCGTGATCGTTGAGGCCTAGCTGCTTCAAGATCGTTAGTAACGTATCGTTGATTACATGCGACAAAACTTCATCGTCAAGTGAATTGAAATAACCAAATTCGACGGTCCTCGGAATTGCGCGTCCAAATTTTTCGAGCCGCTCGTCATGACTTATCAGTGGATGACGTTCGACCATGATCATGGCAATCGTGGTTGAATCAGTGGCGTTGATGTCTTTGGCAAAAGGATTCGTATCGCCATGATCTGCCTCGTGCTGTAGAAGCTGAGCCAATATTAAGTAAACTTTTCCCTGTTGAGCTAATCCAGCACGCTCGAATTCTTCGATCTTAACGGGCTGGGTTACGACTTCAAACTCGGTTTCCCAGGTCTCAAGTTCATCTTGAAGCGCCATGAAGGTTTCTGGGAAATGAGCAATCAACCAAATGGCTTTTTGAGAATGCTGGGGGGCGTCAACCGTTTTGCGAAGTGATTGCCAAAGCCCAGTTCGAGTCGTTGCATACATGTCATCGCAACGGATGAACCGCTTCTTGTTCTTGAACCAATCGAGAATTCCCATGGTTACAGCCAGCGTCGTGGTTCGGACGAATTTTCTATTGAGACTTGTTTGATCGAGGACGACTTAAAGCTTATGGAGAGTACCTGAGCAAGACAATGAGTGTCTTTCAAAACTGATTTGACAAGTTTGCATTTTGTGGCGATGCAACAGCCGATGTAACGAGAGTCTCCAGGGGACACGCCCGGCCGCTTACGCGTCGCGGCTCACAGCGAAGGCCGGCCGCTTACGCGTCGCGGCTCACAGGAGTGCGCCCGCCCGCTTATGCCTTGCGGCTCACAACGATGCGCTTCAGGTTTGACGAATCACTAGACCCAATTTCAATTGGCGAGCTAGGTATCACGGAATACACTTCTTATTTAGTACCTATCCCAAGGCCAAGAACTTATTCGACAGTGAGCCGAAGGCGCTAGCCTCGGGCCAGATTACCAACAAAACATGCCACTCGTTAAGTTGGCATGAACCTAGCGGGCAAGCGCCAACGGCTTACAAGTTTTGGGATAGGCTCAAAATGACGATCAAGAAGAATCAGGCTTAACGCCAAATTGTTTTTGGGGCTGGTCTGAATTCCGCAGGGAGTGAGGCGTCTTGTTGGATTTCTGGTTTCCGCGAGAGGTTCTCACGTTTTGCGGCGACTCGCGGTGTTGGTGAGTGCTTCATTTGCTGAGCGTACCAACTGTTTGAGTTTTGACTTGCGAAGACTCCGTCAATTGAAGCATCGGATTTGTTCTGAGACGCTTCGACGATTTGGTTTGACTTAATGTTCTTTTTGCTCGGATTGCTCACGTAAGTCGCTGGCGGAGTTTGCTTATTAAAGGCCGTTTCGTCGCTACCTTTGCGAACCCAGTCTAGCCAGGCGATCTGAAGATCAGAAAGATCTTTGTAGTCATAGCTTTCCGCCGTCGCTCGATTCCAAGCAGTCAAAGCTTGAGAGTGAGTTTCGTGCTGCAATCCTCTGCCGACATAGTCGACAAAATGTCGCTTGCCCTTTTGAAGAATCAAAAACTTGGCGAGGCTATAACCTTGGGCGTAAAGCGGCAGGATGTCGTGCGGGTAATTTCGCATTGTAAACATGCGATTGAAAGGAAGTCCGCGCGAAGGTGATGACGAAAGAAAGTCCATCAACATCTGATGGTTCTTTTTTCGTTCGGATTCGTGTTCAACCGTTGTGCAGGCTCCTTCGTCTGCCCATCGAGGTAGCGGTTGCCCGAAATGCGTCGCGAAAATGGTGTGAGTAATTTCATGAGGAAGCACCGCATCAAGAACTCGATTTGCCGGGCCGAAAAGTTTCATCTTCCAATCGATTGGAGTTCCTTTTCCGGTTTGGTCCATCACAAACGCGAAACTTGTTTCGCCACCGGCGTGCATCTTGAGTTCAACCGTGATGGGACATTTTTGATTCCAGTTGGGAAGCTCGTGACCAAGCCATTCGATGGAAAGCTCTTTGCGGAAGCGTTCGGCTTCTGAGCTGATTTTGCGAGCTAGATTCGCATCCGGAGCATGGACAACAAAGTTTTGGCTGACCACCGGAGCCGATTTCGGTTTGGCCATTCGAGCGCGAAAGCCTTGAGCTTGCAACGAATTCGTGTGCCACGAAGTTGAGAATGACGATAACAGAACACCGATCGCCAAAGCCGCATGTATTAAACGCATGCTGGTTCCTTCCTTGGATTCCAATTTGTTGTCACCGATCCTTCGATGACAAACTGGCGAGGCTGTCCGTCACGTTTCCGTGTTGGATGCCGCCAGTGTGAAAGTTACGCAGGCACTAGCCAAATGGTTCTTCAATTCTGCAAGACTTTCAATCGCTAAAATTAATGCATCGGAGCGATGTGACCTACCCCGATTCTGATCGCGTGCTGTGGTGCGGTGCCAGTATAGAGATCTCACGAATTGCGATGAGAC
>CAYMFZ010000745.1:0-2591 GCA_964389585.1 uncultured Pirellulaceae bacterium
ACCAACTGAGCTACACCGCCGTGCTTGAATTCTCGAATCTGGATCACAAAATGACCGAGTTCAAGACGTGACAACGTACCGAAAGAGCATCGGAATGACAACCGGGATCGCACTTGCCGCAGGCAATATTTTTGGTTTATCCGGATTACATCAAGCTATTGGATTATCAGCTCAGTCGGCCTGAATCCGCCACTTCAAACGAATTCGACATGACCGGGCTGAACGTATGCTTTCGAAGCAACTGGCGATGCGAAACGCTCGCGCAACATCAAGTTCGGCGAAAGAGGGTGTGACAGCCTCTTCAATTCGTCTTAAACGGCTTGTGAGCGTAATACTTGGGCGAATCATCCAAGCGAACATGGAGCCACGGAACGCCTCCACCAGCCGTGCTGAGCCAAACTGGTTTCGCCGAAAGTCGTGAATGCAAAGCGGTCGAAACCTGAATCCAAAACCTGTCTATCTGAGTTGGCGGACCAGAACGAAGAAACGAAGCGAGATGGCAATAGTTAAATTGGAACTCTTCACTCGCATTCCTATCGTTCTCGGCTCGTTGATTCGGGCCAACCAGAGGACAAGGAACAACTAAGATCGCATTGCGGCCAATATTTGGAAACACGATCACGGTTTCGTCGTCGGTGTTGGCCCCAAACTGATCACGGAACTGACGTTCGCTCTGTGGTCGATCGAGACTGGGCGAGTCCACCAACACGAACTCAAACAAGCGATCAAAATTCGAATCGTTTACAGGTGGTGTCTCCCACCGAAAAGCTTGGAACGGACATTCCGCTAAAGTTTCTGCTGTGAAACCGCGGAACGCTCTTCCTTCATCGGAACCTACCATCCAAAGACCAGCGACTTCTGCGAAAGTCATGCCATGCGAATTCGCTTCATCGACGAACTTGAAATGAGTCACGCCTTGACTCAACTGGGTCGTAACTGACTTCCACTTCACGGCTTCTCCTTTCGCATTTACACCCGGCTCGAATTCACTGGCGGCAAGTAACAATTGCAGGTCTAATGTCGTCGTTCACATTGACTATTTTGACCTTACCAGAATTTAAACATGCCGACTTTCAAACAACCCAACCTATTTGGTGATGTTTCCTCTAAGCGAACTTTGGCATTCTTTAGTTTTGCCGTTTTGTTGACGCTTTCTTTGACGAATTCAAGCGTCATCGGACAAGAGGCCCAAAAGAACTCGACGCGCAAGATCCGGGTCAAGCCAAATGAGCTTTCTCAGAAGATCGGAACCGCGGTCAATTGGCAAGTCGATTTCGAAACGGCGGTTGCCCAATCCAAGGAGACGGGCAAGCCAATTTTTTGGTACGTTCCAACGCTCAATGGAACGTTTATGGACCGCAAGCCGGAGATCAACCGCTACATGTTAGCCGGACCTTTTTCGTGGCCCGACATAATCGACGTTCTCAATGAACATTACATCGCGGTAAGGACGCCGCCGAGTCGTGAGCAACAAAAAAAGTTTGAGCTGCAGCCTTTCAAGTTTATTGAACCAGGATTTCTGATTCTTGATTTGCCCGGTCGTGAAAAAGAAAAAGTCGTCGCAAAAGTTGACCGCATGACGACGCTTCACCCCAACTGGGTTCGGGGCTTGTTAACGCGATCATTGCTCCAGCCGATTCAGCCGCAGGCGAAACCAGAAGCTTTGAAAACCGCTTGGTCAAATTTCGAATCCGCTCGATACGCTGAAACGATCAAGTCGCTTGCGGCACTCGACGATTCAACTGCAACGGCTTCGAATCGGTGTGAATCTGAACTCTTGCGCGGCATGGCAACGTTTCGAATGGGCAAGCACGATCTGGCAAACAAAGTCTGGGCTGATGCGAGCGCCGCATTTCCAAACGAGCCTTTAGCTTGGAAAGCTGCCGCCGAATCGCAAGGCATTGGGCCGTTTGTCAGGGGATTTGAAACGCACGGCCAGCTCCCTGAGAATTCGATGCTTGCCGGAGTCGAATCGCTGGGCTCATGTGCGCCGCCATCGACTTTCAGCGAAATAGAAATTTGGAACCGCAGCGTCGACTTTATTTTGGGCATGCAAA
The DNA here is from genome assembly GCA_964389585.1 of uncultured Pirellulaceae bacterium. GTDB lineage: Bacteria > Planctomycetota > Planctomycetia > Pirellulales > Pirellulaceae > Mariniblastus. The sequence goes on from CAYMFZ010000745.1 coordinate 2,058, forward strand.
ATGAGAACGGCGGATTCAAGGATAGCGACTACGATTTTGGTGGAACCGACAGTTTGCCTAACGTTCATGTCGCAGTGACTTCTTTGGCCGCCCTCTCCCTGGTTAAGGCCAGCCAACGAAAAGACCTTCCTGAAACCAAAAAGCAGAAATGCCTTGACTCAGTCAAGCGTGCGATCGCTTTTGTTAGCGACAACAAGAATATCAACAAAGCCGATCGCGATGAAATTTTATGGGCCTATGCCTATCGGTTGCGCTTGATCAATTCGTGTTTGGATCTACCAGACGGCACTCTCGATGTCGAAAAATCTGAGATCGTTGGCTTACAAGCAATATCGATAACTGCATTGCAAGACGTTCAGTCTCGGGGGGGCGGGTGGTATCACGAATACACCAACCCATTTGTTACAGCCACGGCGTTGTTATCGCTTTACGAAGCAAAACAAATGGGTGGCACGGTTGACGACGATAAAGTTGCCAAGGGGCTTGGTTCGTTGAAGTCGGATCGATTCGCCAATGGAGCATTCCCCTATAGCA
>CAYMFZ010000746.1:0-2585 GCA_964389585.1 uncultured Pirellulaceae bacterium
GCCGTACATCTCGCCCTCGAAGAACTTGATGCCACGCTTGACATTGCCGAGTTGCCGTTGGTCATCGGCAGCGCGGTCCAGCTTCGGCACGTCTTCTACAACCTGATCGGAAACTCGATCCGCTATCACTCACCCGAACGCCCGCTCGCCATCGCGATCGAGGCCATCTGGATTCGGCATGTTGCGACAAAATGGAGCATTGAAGGTCCAAGTTTTCTTGTTCGTTGGTTGGGCAGCCAACCCTCGAAGGTTTTGGAAATACCTTTCGGACGCTTCCAAATATCGAGTCAGCAGAAAATCGCTAAGCACGAGCGTTTCACCGATATTGGAAAAGTGATCGGTTTTTGCATCAGGGGTAAACTCATCGATCGGATTCTCGAGCATCTTTTCCAATCCAAGCAAACTCCGCATCGTTGCGTCATACTCATAATGATTGAGCCGACGGAATACTGTTTGGGGTTTGCGTGATTCGTTGGCAGTCGAGGTGAGGATGCGCGTCATTGCTGCCACGAGTTCAAGACGCTCTTCGTCGCTAGGTTGTAGAGGTGCGTCATCTGGGGGCATGTCACCTAAATTGAGCCGATCAAGAACTTCATGCCAAGTCTCTGATTGCTCCGCTGGAAATTCTGAGCTCGCAAGTTGATCGAAACGACGATCGCCTTCTTGGTTCGTTGGGCCGTGACACGAAACGCAATACTTGTTAACAAACGTTTTCGCTCGCCCAATGTCTTTTTCAATTTTTGGCGTCGAATCTTGAACCGCGAATGAGTTTTGAACAAAAATCGGCACTAGAAACAAAAAGGCAAGGATTCTGAGGCGGAACTTCTCTAAAGTGTTGCGGCAAGTAGCTATTCTCCTGTTCATAGCAGCACCTCGTTCATGTTTCCTGTGGCGCGGTTGAATTTGTCGGTTTCAACGTCGCCAAATTGGTGCAGCATTGTCGTGAACAGATTGCAAAGCGGGATTTTTCGATGAGGCTCAACTGGCATCTCATGATGTTTGCCATGCTTGAAACCACCACCTGCAAGAATCAATGGAAGATTCTTATTGCTATGTGAACTTGCGTTACCCATTCCACTTCCGGCGAGAATCATTGTGCTGTCCAAAAGTGATTCTCCCGTGGCCTGTTTCGAGTCTTTCAGGGATTTAATGAAGCGAGACAACTGTTCGATTTGAAACTTCTCGATTTTGATTAACGGATTCAACAAACGCTCTGACTTTCCGTGATGAGAAAAGGCGTGATAATTGCCTTGTAAGCCCAAGTCCATCACAGGAAGATTGCCGGGAATGCTAAGTGCAGCAACGCGTGTTGAATCCGTCTCTAACGCCAGTCGTATTAGGTCATAAAATAGTGGCAAGCGGTGTGTGAACGACTGGTTGGCGGCAGGCGATTCCATATCGACGTTGGGTTTTGGCTTATCAAGCCATTCTTCGGAAAGCTGCAACCGAGATTCGACACTGCGCACACTGGTCAGATACTCCTCCAGCTTGTTTTGGTCAACTTTGCCCAATTTTCTATCAAGCGTTTTAGCTTGTTCAGTCACCGCATCCAAAATGCTGGCGTGTTGCCGAAACGACTTGCGTTTTTGTTTTCGTTGATCTGCGTCGTCGCCAATAAAAAGTGCTTCAAAAAGTCTGCCAAGTTCGGTGATTGGCGGAATGTTAACACCCGTTCGAGTCCAAGAAGTTCGACATTCCAACTCGCCAGAGTTTCGACCTACGCTGGCGACGAGCGAAGCAAATCGCGTTTTACCTGCAGAAAGCTCGGCCGCCCGCTGATCTATGGTTAGGTTACGATTGTCCCACTGCGCAGATTGATTATCGCGAATTCCGCTCAAGAAAGAATGAACAGCTTGGTGACCTCCACTGACTCCGTGATCCAAATTTCTGAATACAGAAAAGTCTGACTTAAGATCGCTCAATGGCTGCAACAGTGTTGGCAGGTTTTTTAATGTGCCGGCTGTTTTTGGAAAGAACTCATCTGGCACAAAACCCAAAGGGTTGGCAACACAAACCATTCGCATCGGCGCGTTAGCTGGTAGCTTCTGCCTCGTTGAACCATCGAGATCACTTTGAAACAAAGGAAGCGACAGCGAGACTCCCAGTCCACGCAGAAGTGAACGACGTGAGATTGACTTTTTAGATGGTTCCAATTCGTGAATCGTCATCTTGCCCTCGCCAAGTGAACACTTACCTGAAATCAATCGTCTGCACGCTTATGATAGCCACAAGAAAATGCCGTACAATCGAAAGTGAGCTGAGTCTAACATCTCGAGTGATTTGATTTCTAGTTTGAACGTTCACGATCATGAAACGTTCATTTCGTTTCGTTATCGAGAAAGGAGATTCGAGTGGGAGCCGTTCTTCAAGAAGGCACGAAAGGCGACGCATTTTTTTCATTCTTGATCGACCAAGTCATTGGCTCACTAAGAATCTCCAGTCAGGTCTTCGCGGTCGACGGACGTACAACGATTGCGCAAAAAAAGCCCGTCACGTTTTCACGTGACGGGCTTTTATAAATGATCCGGCGATACCTACTTTCGCACTTGCAGTACTATCATCGGCTTAAAGTGCTTAACTACTGT
>CAYMFZ010000747.1:0-2572 GCA_964389585.1 uncultured Pirellulaceae bacterium
TTGGTGAACAACCCCAAAGTCTTGATCCTCGACGAGCCGGCGGCTGGGCTTGATCCGCGTGCGCGTATCGAACTGCGTGAAATGATTGGCAAGCTCGCAGGCGAGGGCAGGGCGATCTTGGTAAGTAGTCATATCCTGACGGAGTTGGCTGAAATGTGTGATCGTGTCGGCATCATCGAGCACGGTCAGTTATTGGCCGTCGGAACGGTCGATGAAATTTTGGATCAGCAAACCGAAGAAGACGCGCAGTCAGAGGAAGTTGTAAAGGTAGCGATCACGGTTCTTTCCGACATGGAAGAAGCCAAAGTATGGCTTTCGTCCCAGCCAGGAGCGGAGGTCCTTCAATCGCTTCATCGAACGATTCAAATCACATTTGATTCGGATCAGGAAAAGCAAGCTGACTTGCTCGCCGATATGATTCGATCAGGAATTCGTGTGGTCGGATTTGCTGGTAAGCAGAAATCGTTGGAGGATGTATTTTTGTCAGTCACTAAGGGGCGAGTTCAGTAAGGTCGAGTTCAATTAAAGTCGAGTTCAATTAAACGATTTCAATATACGAGTTCATTAGGCATGCAGTCTTTTCATCAGTTCAACCCATTCCAGCCAACAGAAAGTAGTTTCTTAATACGATGAGTGATTTGTCTTCGATTGTTGAAGCGGGTGGACTGGGTGGCGATGAGGCAGCCAGCCGAGACGCGATGTCATCGTTGAAGTTGGCCTCTGAACCCCAAGGCAGGCTCGCGGTCATCAACGAGTGGTGTAGCGAATTCTGCAGTTCGATTTTGGTCAAGGAAACACGTCAGGCGCTCAAGAGGCGACAATTCATCTGGACTTACTTTCTGCTGTTGCTGTGCGTTGGCGTTTGGACGGTGCTTGGTTTGACGATGAACGACAACTATCGCGATTTGGATTATCGCGTTGGGCGAGAGTTGTTGATGGGGTTTTGGGTGATTTTGGGATTCCCGTTGGGGCTGATTATTCCATTCGGTGCTTACCGATCGATGGCACGAGAGTTTGAAGACGGCACAATTCAGCTGATGTCGATCACGACCATGAAGCCGTATCAAATCGTGATGGGGAAATTCGGCAGCGCGATGCTTCAAATGCTGACGTACTTGTCAGTGTTGGCGCCGTGCATTTTATTCACTTACATGCTACGTGGGATCAGTCTGTCGCAGATCGTGCTAGGGCTCGCAGTTTGCGTCGGCGGGTCAATTTGCTTGACGATTTTGGGTTTGTTCCTGGCCGGCGCTGTTCGGTCACGTGCGCTCAGTATCGGTGCCTCGGTTTTGTTTGTGTTGCTATTGGGCTGGCTTTACTATGGCTGGTGTGCCCTTAGTTACAATATGACCGAATACTGCGGGGCGATCACGACCAATGATCCAGAGTTCTGGTTGGCGACTTATGCAATCGTATTCTTGTTCGGTTCAACCGCTGTGTTGTTGTTGGTGACGGCGGCATCTCAAATTTCTTTTCCTTCGGATAATCGCTCCACGGCGATCCGAATTGGAATGATGGTTCAACAAACTCTGTTCATCGGAGTCGTGGTTGCAGCGTTGCCAACGGTGTTTCGGTTCCGCGTTGATTTCTGTCTCGCGATGACGTTTATCATTGGCCACTACTGGCTGTTCATGGGGATGTTGATGTGTGGAGAGAATCCGTTTATCTCTCGACGTGTGCAACGGACGTTGCCTCGCTCGATTTTTTCTCGCTCGCTATTTTCGTTCTTCATGCCCGGCTCGGGCCGCGGCTTTTTGTTTGCCGTTTGCAATCTATGGGCGTGCTCGCTAATACTTTTACTGGCCAGTGGCTTTGACGAGGTTCTGTTCAGCAAAGAAGTTTTGGGCCAGTTCGATGCAAGATGGAACGGCGTGACCATGCCGACTCGGGCTGGGCTTTGGCCAGAGGCAGTCATTTCAACTTTGACTAGTTGCTTGTTCGTGACTTGGTTTCTTTCGATGGTTTTCTTGGCTATCCGATATCTGTTTTTGAAAAAGATGGCCGATTGGCCACCAGGAACGGGGCCAATGGTTAGTCTTCTGATGGGTGCGATTATGGTCGCAACGATCTCAATCGGTTCGTTTATCTTGCATTTCAATTTGGTTGATTATGACATGCGAGACGAATCCAGTGGTTGGCTGGTGCCAAACTGGTATTGGGCTACTACCGAGATTTCTCAAGGACAAAGTTACTTTGATCAGTTGCTTTTTGTGGTCCCATTTTTCGGAATCGCCTGTGCCACAAGCTTGGTCGCAATTGTGATCGCGGCTCGGGATCTACTCGAAAAGCCAATTGAAGTTCCTGAGCGGGTGAAGATTGAGTTGAGACGCAATCCGAGGAAGCTGGCTGAAGGCGAGTCGATTGACGAGATTTTCGGTGAGTTGAAGGAGTAGGTTTTGAATGCGGAATGCGGAATGGGGAATGGTGAGTGCAGAGTGGAGTGAGAGAGGGGACTGAAATTTGAACATGTCGAATCAAGATTGAACACTGATTTGAAAATTTCAAATCTCAAATTCTAATTCTCAATTCTCAATTCTCAATTCTCAATTCTCAATTCTCAATTCTCAATTCT
>CAYMFZ010000748.1:0-2557 GCA_964389585.1 uncultured Pirellulaceae bacterium
AGCCACCTTCGCTTCGCATCGGGGCTTGGCGCTATTTCACGGAGTGAAATGCCACAATGACGCTGGGTGGTCTCGGTGGCTAAACCGCAACCGCGATGTCCTCGCCGATGCTCCAATTGGTGATATCGTTTTCGTCGCGAATGATCTTGCGGTAAATCGTGTCACGCTCGATCGGATCTCGACCGGCTTCACGAATTAAGTGCTCAAGTTTTTCAACAGATAGAAACTCAGGCGTTGTTGCGCCCGCGTCGTGATAGATCAGTTCGTGACGAACGGTTCCATCGAGATCGTCAGCGCCATAAGAAAGTGCTGTTTGGGCGGTTCCGATGCCCAACATGATCCAATAAGCCTTAATGTGGTCGATGTTATCAAGCATCAAACGACTAATGGCGATCGTTCGCAAATCATCGAGCGCCGTTGGCTTTTTGATATGCGAAAGCCCCGTATTCTCGGGGTGGAAAGCGAGTGGAATGAAAGTCTGGAATCCACCCGTCTCGTCTTGCAAATCACGAAGTCGAATTAGATGGTCGACGCGATGGAGAGCTTTTTCAACGTGCCCATAAAGCATCGTGCAGTTCGTCTTAATGCCCAACTGATGGGCGGTCCGGTGGATATGGATCCAGTTATTGCCGTCAGCTTTGTGCTCGCAAATTTGGTCACGGACTTCGGGGTGAAAAATTTCGGCGCCACCACCTGGCATGCTGCCCAACCCAACGTCTTTTAGCTCTTGAAGAATTTCTGCGGTTGGACGCTTTTCTAAAAACTCAAACCAATTGATCTCGACCGCTGTCCAAGCTTTCAAATGAAGCTTTGGATAGTTGTCGTGAAGAAGCCCAATCATGTCGCGATACCATGCGTACTTGCGCTGGTGATGAAGCCCACCAACAACATGTAATTCGGTGCAACCGTTTTCAGTCGCTTCTTGCCCCCGCGCCAAAATTCGCTCGTCGTCCATCGCATAGCCCTTGTCACTACGAAGATCAGAACGGAACGCACAGAACACACATCGGTACACGCAAATGTTCGTCGCGTTGAGATGAGCGTTGAGATTGTAATAAGCGGCATTGCCGTTCTTGCGTTCGCGCACGAGATTGGCAAGTTGCCCAAGATCATTCAAAGGAATCTCGGGATCGTACATCAACAGACCATCATCAAGCGTCAGTCGTTCGCCCGATTCAACTTTGTCGCGGATCGGTTTTAATCGTGGGTCTACTGAGTAAATCATGATTTTCTTCTAAGCGTTTCCGGGCTTCGATATTGAACTTTGAGCGAATGGCGGCGAGCAAATGAGGTCGAGTTAGCGGCGTAAATCGCATTGCTTTCACGCAAATGGATGGCCTGATTCAAGCCAACGAGTTTATTTCGCCGCCCTAAAAAAGTCTACGCTGACTCAAGGTTAACCGACGAATTACGACTTAAATAACCAACAAGTCCAAGACGCCTGCAATCAGAAGCCCAACGCTAACAATCGCGTTAACGTTGAAAAACGCGATATTCACGCGTGTCAGATCGTCAGCCCGCACGATCGAGTGCTCGTATATCAGGAGGCAAGTCACGGCGACGACAGTCATCCAGTAGATCACTCCCAACCCCAGAACAGGGCCTCCCCAAAGCTCAACCAATGGAATCAAAACCAGCAAACCAATCATGATCGCATGACAAATCGCAGCCAAGCGCAACGCGCCGCCGATGCCCAGTCGAACAGGGATGCTGTTGAGCTTTTTCTCGCGGTCATATTCGAAATCCTGGCAAGCGTAAATCATGTCGAATCCAGCCACCCAAAACAGGACTGCCAACCCCAACGCAACAGCGGGCAAGAGATCCGCTGGATTTCCAATGACAACCAAGCCGCGAATCGCAAGCCAAGCGCAGATTGGTGAAAGCATTAAGGCGATGCCCAACCAAAAGTGTGCAAGCGACGTAAAGCGTTTCGTGTAGCTGTAGCCAAACAAGATTCCAAGAACAGGAACGGAGACGGCAAGCGGAAGATAATTGGGAAGGAAGAAGCAAGTTCCAGCAATGAATATGAGTGTTGAAAAAATCGTAAACACGACCACTGATGCCACTGACAATTCTCCAGCCGGTAAATGACGTTTTGCCGTACGTGGATTCTCAGCATCGATAAAGCGGTCGGCAATTCGATTGAAAGCCATCGCGGCGCTTCGCGCGCCCACCATACAAATCAAGATCCCAAGAAGATGGATCCACTTGAATTCGCTTGCCCCTTCGTCGGCAGGCGCAGCCCAAGCCATTACCGCAGCGAGAAGTGCAAACGGCAGGGCAAAGATGGTGTGGCTGAAGCGAATCATCTCCAGCATCTTCTTGAATTTGTCAAACATCATGCAATGAGTTGGCTTGCCGGATTACGACTTGCCCTTCGAGCCTTTAAGAACGTCGGTCACTTAGTCAGCTTTTGAGAGTTTATTTCTTCTATCTTCTGACGTCGCCATTTCGTGGCGAGACTCTTGGCCTGTTTTTCGGTTCTGTTGGCGGTCACTCGGAACGACTTATGCTTAGGCTTTCCGTTGCTCATCCAACTCGCGCACCACTCAACAAC
>CAYMFZ010000749.1:0-2521 GCA_964389585.1 uncultured Pirellulaceae bacterium
GAATCGAACCTGCACGTCCTAGGGACACTAGATCCTAAATCTAGCGCGTCTGCCAGTTCCGCCACACCCCCGATTCACGGACTTGCCGTGAGGCATGGTATTCTAGAAGTTTCGAGCCAAATCGAAAAGCCGAAATACTCTGAGATGACAAATTTCGAGAGATTTTGGTTCGCGATGACTTTGCTCAAGCGGAACCCTCGACGACTTTTAGCAGAACGACGATCTCGGCTCCGACCTTGCCGTTCTCGCAAAAAATCCGACCATTCGCGCGGGCTGCTCCAAGCAGCGGGTGAGAACACCCGAAAAATTCAGATGTTGCTGACGATGTAGGACCGTTTTTCATTTCCGTGTATTCTGGAATTCTACAGTCAAGACAACGCCTCAACCCAGCGGCAAGAAGCCCGCTCCAATCATGACTAACTTTGCCCAAAACCGAAATCGTCGGTTCGTCCAAAACCATTGGCGGGGCGAGAATCGGTTGAGCGTTTCGCCCGCAACGCTGTTGTTTGTCCTAATTGGTTTGGCCTTCGCAGAATCGACCACTGCTCTGGCTCAACAACCTCGCGTCATTCGCCAAAAACAGATTACGGGCACCATCGTTTCGCTCAAGCCGGGTGAGATCACCATTGAGCAAAAAAACGGAAGCACAGAGACTTACAAGATTCAAGATAAAGACGATCGGGCGATATCCATTGGTGGAACACCCGTTCGTATCCCCGCCCAAATCAATGTCTCTGGAACCATTCCTGCAAAGCTCGCCGAGCGAGGTATGATCGTTCGTTTTATCGACAAGACAAATGTCTATGGCAAACACGAAGGCGAACTTCAAACGGTCACCGTTCTTCCTGCCGATTCGACTCAGGAACTCAAAGTCGACTTTCTCGAACGGCCAGAGGGTCGTGACCAGGGCAAAGTTGAGATCGTCGGGCGAGTCGTTAACGTGCTCGGCAGTAAGCTTCAACTGCAAGTTCCAAAAGCCAAATGGGCCAAGAAAGAAAGAATCACTTTCAATATCGGCGAGGACTCCGTTTTGGAAATTGCTGACGATCATCTTAAACGTGTCGTACCAAACGACATCGCGCGACGCGTCAACGTGCTTGAATTCGACAATGGCGAGTTTGCCGCGAATTTGATCGAAGTGTTTTTGGCGGGCGAACGAACGGAGGTAACAACTTCGTATCACGAAAAACTGGAACAAGAATTCAGTTTGTTGTCGGATGAGCCAGGTTCGCCGCGCGAGTTACGCTCAGAGCACTTTGTCCTTTACACCGACATTTCGGATCGAAGCGGACAAATTCTGCTCGCCAAATTGGAGACAATGTATGGCTTGGTCAGTGGCTACTATTCTGCTCGCCCCAACTCGGTGATCGAATGTTATGTCGTCCAAGATTTACGCAAGTGGCCGCGTGGCAGACTTAATCCAGTCGGTGCCGCCAAAATTGCGCAACGCGCAGGCGTCACTTTAACGTTGACCAACGGGCGAAACACGAAGGCAACGGTTTACTCGTGTGAAAAACATTCGGTCGTTCAACATGAAGCCGTCCACGCGTTTTGCGCGCTAACATTTGGCAAGCTCGGTCCCGTTTGGTACGCCGAAGGGATGGCGGAAATGGGTCAGTATTGGAAACCGGGCGAAGTCGCCGTGAATATTGATTCGGTAGTGATCGATTACTTAGCCAATGCCAAACCTAAAAAGATGGCTGACATTGTTGCCGCCGGGCAGATCACGGGTGATTCCTGGCAAGCTTACGCATGGAGGTGGGCGCTTTGTCATTTGTTGGCGTCGAACCCTAACTATTCGCGTCGGTTCAAAAAGCTTGGGCTCAACATGATGACTGGCAAGCCGGATTCTTTCGAAGCTGCGTTTGGCCGGGTCGCGCCGCAAATATCTTACGAATACGATTTGTTCGTCAAGCATTTTGACAATGGCTATCGGGCGGATCTTTGCGCTTGGGATTGGAAGACGAGATGCTCCAATCTGTCCAGCGACGGTCGCGTTAAACATACCGTCAAAGCCCAGCGCGGGTGGCAGGCAACGAAGCTGCTGGTTCGCGAGGGCGTTTCGTACGATGTGGTTGCGAAAGGAAAATGGAAAGTCAACAACGATGGCGAAGTTACCGCTGATGGAAATCCCAATGGCGTTGGCAAACTGATTGGGATGGTGTTCTATGGCGACCATCAACAAACGGAACCTTTTGAACTGGGCGAGAATGCGACGTTCGTTGGACCGCTGGAAGGACAGTTGTATGTTCGTTGCCGTGACTCGCTGACGGAGCTTTCGGATAATGACGGAAAGATCGAAATGCACATCCGCCGCACGCCGAAGGCTGAAAGTGATTAGTCAACGTTGCGTCGTCCCGGCAGGAGCATCGTTCATTGGGAACCAGAGGCGCGACGTTTGCGTGTGTTGCGAATGCGTTGTTTATGAGATGAGGTTCTTAGACATCTAAAGACATCGGTGGTTCAAACATTGTGGCGTTTCACTCCGTGAAACAGCGCCAGACCTGAGGCGAAGCCAAGG
>CAYMFZ010000750.1:0-2224 GCA_964389585.1 uncultured Pirellulaceae bacterium
GCTCAAATTTTAAGTTCCTTTGCGCGTCTTTGCGTCCTTAGCGAACTCCGCGTTTATTCTCTTTGAGAGCCGGCGCTGCTCTACCGAACTTTTTGATTTTGAAAACTCAAAGCCTGAATCTTTCACTCAATTACTCAGGTAATACAGCTAGAACAACCCGACGACAGCCCACGCGATTTCGTTTGGATTGAACGGCGATCTCAAGCCTAATTCCGTGAAGGTTGTATGCTTGAACTCACGCGTCACAATGGAGTGCTCCCGCGTTTTCAGAGGATTCAGGGATCAGAATTCTCAATAAAACACGAATTTTTGAAATTGCAGGTCGGATTGACCCAACGTGTCAAAACCCCTGCGATAAGAAAAGTGCAAGACAGAAACTGCATTTTTCGGAGACTTCAAACATGGCTAAATATTACATTCAATCTGGCAACGTTTCATTTGTTGTTGGCGCATGCGACGCAGAAGGTGCCGCTCTTTGGGCAATGCACCGAATCATGGACGAAAAAATCTGTGACTATGAAGACGATCTGTTGGTTCAAGATGTCGACCCATTCGAACTGCCAATTTCAGATTCGCTTCTTGATGAAGTACCCCAAGCCGTTCCGTACGAAGCCATGCTTGAAGGGCTTTCCCGATTCGATGAATCAATCAACGTCAGCCAACGAGGGTTTGGGCATTCCGATGCTGGCCAACTGGAAACCGAAAGCATCTTTCATCAGTGGCGTCAGTTGATGCTTGCCGTCGATCGACTGCACGATCGGGATTAAAGTTGCTGACGGCATCGTTGATAAAGATCGCCAAACGTCCAATCGAGGCCCATGAAGGTTACCTTGGGAGGCTGCTTGCCATTGGCGATAGTCGTTGATTGCTCCGCAATCGTAACGTGAATTGCGTAGGGGTTTACAATCTTCGAAGTGCCGAATTTTTTGGTGGTTCCGTTTTGACCACGGAGTGATCGACGACGATCAAAGGTCGAGAACCATATCGATCTAGAGAACCATATCGATCTATGAAGTCTGCCTTTAATCACCCACGCCAATATCTTCGTTACACAGTCGCATCATCAGATCCATTTCGGACTGTTCATGCTGGGCAAGTCCGATACAAAAAGACTCAAGCTCCACCGCGACTTCGGCCAACGATTCCGAGCCCGGTTCTTGATAAACGATCTGCTCGGTGCGGTCGACAATCTGGCTCAGTTGAATGAACAACGTTTCGTGCTCGCTTTGAAGATCCATCGCCTTGAGACTGACGTTTGGATTTTCAATTTCAGATTTTTGAAAGTAGCCGTAGAACTCTTCGAGCGCGAAATAAGTTTCCAATTCATCGCGAAGCTCTCCCAGCATCTCCGCAGCCTGACGCGGAGAAACGGCCTTGGACTCAATCCCAATCGAATTGTGATTTGAATTGAGACCTTCAGGACTCAAACGTTGATAAACTCGATTGAGAAGATCGCGAAATCCGAAATCAGATTTGATCTCTTGAAGGAATGCAACATTGATGGTGACGCCTGCAGATTCTGCATCACTCTGGCGAAACTCTTTTTCCGACATCCAAGTACTCATCATTACCTCTCGCAATTAAGTCTGCGTGAACGGCTGATGCTGAAGGATCAATTTGATCGTTCAGCCTTTTAGTGAATGAAGATCATGTTGGTTCTTCCATTTTAAGAATTCCTATGGACAACGCAAGAAAATACTTGGCGGCAACCCGGTATGAATGCATCGCACAAATTGGGTAAATGCCCACGACCGATGAATTGGTTTGCTTTCGGTGCGTTTTTGTCCTGAGTTGAACAGGCACTCTGTTTGAGAACCAAATTATGAGAGAATGCACGATTGTTCGCATTCACACGACTCCAATGAAGTTGTTATCTCATGAAACCCCATGGCCCTTGGAAAATTAAATCTACCGCTGACGTCTACACGGATCCCTTTATCAGCGTCCGACTCGACCAAGTGGTGCGACCTGATCAAAAAAACGGTCAGCATGTTGTGGTGGAAATGAAGCCCGGCGTTTGTGTGCTGGCCATGGATGAGCAAGACAACGTTTATCTTACGAGCGAGTTTCACTACGGCGTCGGTCGGTTTTCACTTGAAGCCGTCTCCGGCGGCATTGAGCCTGGCGAAGATCCTGATGAAACAGCAAAGCGAGAATTGCAGGAAGAAATCGGCTTGGTCGCGAATCAATGGGAGCACGTCGGAACCGTCGATCCGTTTACAAC
>CAYMFZ010000750.1:2234-2513 GCA_964389585.1 uncultured Pirellulaceae bacterium
TCGTATCACCGACACGTTTGTATGCCGTGCGCGATTTGAACGAAGCACCAAAGAATCCCGAGGGAACCGAGCAGATCGAAACAGTCGTCATGCCATTGGATGAAGCAATCAACAAAGTCCACGTCGGCGAGATCACCCACGCTCCAACGTGTGTCGTGCTCCTGCAGGCGAAGCTGCGGCAAATGGGATGAGGTTGAATGCGGAGTGCGGGATGTGGAGTGCGGGATGAGGAATGCGGAGTGGGAGTGCGGATTGTGGAGTGCGGGATGAGTTGGAACC
>CAYMFZ010000751.1:0-2501 GCA_964389585.1 uncultured Pirellulaceae bacterium
CATCATCACACGATTTGGACGCGCATTCCCAAATACGATGTCGACCAACTCGACTCACTTCAACGCAGTCGCAGGATCTTCGAGTATTGGTCCCATGCCGCAGCCTATCTGCCAATGGAAGACTATCGTTTCTGCTTGCCACACATGAACGCAATCGCTTCAGGACAAAAGCATTGGAGAACGCCTGACAAGAAAGCCATGAAGATGGTCATGGACAGAGTTAAAGCCGAAGGCGCGCTAAAGGCAAGAGACTTCGATGCTCCCAAATCCATGAACACGAAACACTGGGGAGGAATGAAGCCGGCGAAGATTGCGTTGGAACAACTGTTCATTGAAGGCAAATTGATGATCAGTCATCGAGACAGGTTTCAAAAAGTGTTTGATCTTCCAGAACGAGTGCTTCCGGCGGGATTGAATACATCGACGCCTTCAACAGATGAGTTTTGTCAGTATTTGATCGAGCGTACGATTCAATCACAAGGTATCGCCACCGAATCCGAGATGGGATACCTCCGTAAAAGAATCAAGCCGCAGTTGAAAAAGCAAATTCAACGAATGCTTACGGACAACAAGATTGTTGAAGTCAGCGTGCAAGACAATCCGAATACGTACTACTCAGTCAATGAGATCATTGAACAAGCCAGTTCGGTTCGTGTTGCGAAAAAAGTACGCTTACTATCGCCGTTTGACAATCTTGTTATCCAACGCAAACGAGTGTCGCATCTTTTCGATTTTGACTACCAAATCGAATGTTACGTAACCGAAGCAAAACGAGTCCACGGTTATTTTTGCCTTCCAATTTTGTTTGGCGAGGAGTTAGTTGGTCGGCTAGATCCCAAAGCAGATCGAAAAACGAATGAATTGATCATTCGCAATTTGGTGATTGAAAAAGAGATCGCAAACATTGACTTGTTTGCTACCGAATTGGCAAAAGCAATTAGGTCGTTTGCCGCATTCAATGTCTGTGATCGAATATCAATCAAGCGCAACAATCATAAGAAAATTGCCGCAAAGGTCTCGCGGCACTTGGCTTAGGCAATTGGCTTAGGCACTTGTTCGCAACTTGAAGCCTTCGATTGAAAGCTTATTTCAAGATCTTTAACTCGATCCAACTTTCGGCTTCAGGCTTGTGATAAACCTTGTGCGTCGCTCGGATGAAGTCCTCTTCCTTGGCCTTAAAGATATTCTCGACGTACTTTTGTGGGTTCCGATCAATCAGTGGAAACCAACTGCTTTGAACGTGGATCATGATGCGGTGCCCCGGTTTGAAAGTGTGGCAAACATCCTGAAGTGGAAGATTAACTTCGGTGACCTCGTTGGGTACGAACGGTTCAGGTTTTTCGTAGCTGTTGCGGAATCGGCCGCGAATGATTTCGCTTCGAACCATTTGCTGGAAACCTCGAAAGTTCAAATTCGGTTGTGATCCCGGCACGAACGGATGATTATCCGGATAAACGTCGATCAGTTTTACGACCCAATCAGCTGCCGTTCCGGTTGTTGAAACATTTAGGTGAGCCATGATGTCGCCGGTGACGGTGACGGATTCGGTGAGCGGCGGAGTTTGAAAAACCAAAACATCAGGACGCCCCGAGGCGAATCGCTGGTCGTCCGACATGTAAGGTCGAGGCGTGAAACGCATTTCGATATCTTGTCGATCTCGATGCGGAACGGGATTGGCTGGGTCGCTGATAAAAACCGATTCTGAAAGTTCGGCAGGCACCGGCGGCTTTGTCGAAAGCGATCGGTCTCCGTGCAGATAGTGTTTGGTGGCAACTGCTTCGGCGGGCGGCCATTTGGAAAATTTCTTCCAACCTCGGGCTCCCGTGTCGTACATCAAGGCTTCGAAGTCTGGTTTCTCGCCGGTTCCTTTAAGAAAGTGCCGAAAGAAAGGCGCTTCAATTTCACGCTGATAAAACTCTGAAACTCGCTCGCCAAAAGCAACCTTCCCAACCGTTGCGTATTGGCTTTGCCGTGCCCAATCGCCGTGACTCCACGGGCCCATTACAAGCACATTGAACGCGTCTGGATTGTTCTTTTCGATTTCCCGATAGATGTTGAATGGGCCGTAAAGATCTTCTGCATCAAACAAGCCGCCGACGGTCATCACGTTGGTCTTGATGTTTTTCAAATGCGGCAAAATACTTCGACGCTGCCAAAACTCGTCGTAGTTCGGGTGCTCAACCAGCTGCTGCCAGAAAAAGTTCTTGTCGTCAAACAACTTTCCGGCTTTACTCATCGGCCCAAGGCTCATGTAAAAATTCCAAGCATCGCGAGAGCTTGGTTGAAGCGACTGATACCATTGCGTTGGCGTTGGTCCGTTGTGTTGATAGCCAAACGTCGAAGTCGCCACGAAGTAACTCAGCAAATAAGCCCCGTGGTGGTGGAAGTCGTCAAAGAAGAAATCTGAGATTGGTGCCTGCGGCGACGAAGCAACCAACGCCGGGTGATGATTCGGAAGCGCGGCCGCCGAATAGAAGCCCGGATAGGAGATGCCCCAAATT
>CAYMFZ010000752.1:0-293 GCA_964389585.1 uncultured Pirellulaceae bacterium
TACCGTGGCCACGAACATGGCCGGTCGCGGTACCGATATTATTTTGGACCAAAGCGTTCGTCAGGCGGGTGGCCTCCATGTCATCCTGACTGAGATCCACGAAAGTCAACGAATCGATTGGCAATTGATTGGTCGAGGCTCACGCCAGGGGGATCCGGGAAGCTTTCGAATTTTTGTCGCGATCGATGACGAGATCATTTTGCAAGGGCTGGGGCCTGAACGAAGCCGGCGATTGATTGAAAAATATGAATCAGCCAGGAATCGCGAACTTCCACGCAACTCGTTTCAGTTTT
>CAYMFZ010000752.1:303-2494 GCA_964389585.1 uncultured Pirellulaceae bacterium
CCAGAGAAAAATCAGCGGTTGGTCGAAAGATTCAAAAATTCAGGAGATCGAGAGCTTCCTCGCAAAACATTCCAGTATTTTCGAGTTGCCCAAAAACGGCTTGAGCGAAAACACTTGGTCGATCGAATGATCTTGATGCGTCAAGATAAAGAGCGCCAGGAAAGGCATTTTGAAATGGGGCTCGACCCGTTTTGCGATGTCGTACAGTCTTAAACGAACAAGCTTGGGCAATGGTCGCGGAGAACGACTAGTTACGCTTGAAAAAGTTTCGCACAGACTCCGATGTGAAGAACTGTTCGTGGTTTGATTCAAGGTTCAATAATTGCTCATCGATCCATTTTGAAAAATCAACGAGCGTTTCAAATTCTGAATTAGGGACGTTGCGACTGGGCCGTTTATTTTCAACGGACTCATTGGTTGAATGATCAGCGTTCTTTGAGCGATCAGGATTCGGTTGGCTGGTCTTGAACATGGTTCACCGCATTTCTTTATGGCGTTTTCGTTCGTCGGTCACGCCTTCTGCTATCAGTAATACGCAAAATCAATGCCGATCTTGCTTATAAAATTCGCATAAATCCGTAAGTCCCTTGTTTTCAACGACTTGCGGCGACAAGGAGTTTGTTACTGGTCGGCGATTTGCTCGTTTTCCAATTACAAGACTGCTCAAAACCGCTAAATGTTCATCATTTACGTCAGAAAATGTGGTGTATTTGATGACATTTCGTCCGACTGCTCGATCTCTTGAAATCGAACTATCTTCATTAGAAGAATATCGGGTTTGATCCTAGAGCTTCGCCACGAATAAAAACGCTTGCAGGCTTAGATGCACCAACAAGGGGAGATCCTACTTCCCCAGCCGGCTCCAATGCCAATATTGGCTGTAAAATAGGTGGTTCAGGAGGCTTGAGTTAAATACGTTTGGCCTGCTTTTTACCGAGTAAAAATCGGTTGGGACGGTTGAAGGGTGGTAGCTGATTGATAGACTGAAATCCGTTGTGCGGGCCAAGCGATTCGAAACCGAATCATTTTGGCCTTTGCCCAAAAAGGGCTGGCATGTCTTACTTACAAGTATGGAGATTTAGGATGAAGAAGACGTTTGTTGTTAAGTTCGCAATCGCAGCATTGCTTGCTTTAGGTTCTTTCACTCAGGCTCAGGACACTGCAATTCCTGCAGTTGATTCCCTAGCACCAGAAGCAGTTCAAGCTGACAACCAACCGTCTGTTAGTGACAACGTTTCTGTCCAGGGCGAAGTTGAAATGGTTGCTCCTGTCGCGCCAGAATCAGTCGTTTACGATTCTGCCATGACAACAGGAAGTGATTGCGTTGGTTGCGGTCAAGCCGTACCTCAAATGTTGGGCAATGTTGTTGCTGCCCCGCTGACGACTGGCTGCACTGGATGTACTTCTGGTTGCGGAACAGTTCAAACAGCGACTTTCGCACCAACAACAAGTTGCGGTGGATGCAATCAAGTCAGTCAAGTCGCCTACCAGCAGCCGGTAGCAAATTGCGGATGCAATCAAGTTGCGCAAGTTGCTTACCAGCAGCCAACAACAAGTTGCGGTTGCAATAATCAAGTCGCACAAGTCGCGTATGATCAGCCACTTTACCAGCAGCCGACAGTTTCGTCTGTTCCAACAACATTGGCCTCAACACCAACTTCTGTTGTAACGAGCCCAATTGTTAATCCTGCTCCAGCACCTGCCATGTACACTCCGACGACTTCTTACCCGTCGCCAGTTTACACTCCGGTTACATCTGGTTGCAGCTCATGCGGAACAACTGCAACTCCAATGGTTAGCACAAATTACGCAACACCAAGTGTGGGAACTAGCTACTTCAACAGTGGCTATACTTCAACCGGTTGCAACAATTGCGGAACACAGACACAAACTCGCGGTCGCCTTCGTGGCCGGATCTTCCGCAACCGTTAATTGCTCGTCTCACAGCACCACATCACCCCAAATGGTGATCTGATGTTGGAGATTGATAAGTTCATCAAGCCACGCCGGTCTGCTCGACTGGCGTGGCTTTTTTCGTGGTAAGAGCGACTTTTCACCAATTGGAAAGGGTTGAAAACTGGGAAAATCTGACTTCGAAGATAGATGTTTGACTTCAATTCAGAAGTTGCGCATTGACTTGACATCATCAGTGTTCAAGCTCTAATTGTCGCTTACAAGTTCGACGTATATA
>CAYMFZ010000753.1:0-2491 GCA_964389585.1 uncultured Pirellulaceae bacterium
AATAAGGCAGTGAAAGATTGGTCCGCTCAGGCTGGAAGCCTAAGTCACTTTCATTCATTCGAGGCTTGAAAAAGAGGAAACGTGACCGATACAAAGCTGCTTGAAGTTCGCAATCTTTCGAAATCCTTCCCGGGGGTTCGTGCGCTCCATCAAGTCAGTCTTTCTGTCGAGCCGGGCGAAGTCCTATCAGTCATTGGCGAGAACGGCGCGGGCAAAAGCACGTTGATGAAGATCCTGGCGGGCGTTCAGTCGGCGGACTCCGGTGAAATTGTTGTCGATGGTCAGCGTGTCAGTTTTGAGAATACGCGGGCGGCAATGGATCTTGGGATCGTATTGATTCACCAAGAGCTAAACCTCTGCGACAACCTCAACGTCGGGCAAAACATCTTCCTCGGTCGCGAGCCACTTAAAAAGCTAGGGTTGGTCAACTCCCGCGAAATTTACGAGCGTTCGACTGAGTTCCTCCAACGAGTAGGGCTCAACGTATCGCCACGAACGATCGTTAGTCGCTTAACCATTGGTAAGCAGCAAATGGTTGAGATCGCCAAAGCGCTATCGGTCAAAGCGAGAATCCTAATCATGGACGAGCCAACATCGAGCTTGTCTGCGCAAGAATCGGAGTCACTGTTCGCGCTGATTGAATCACTTCGCGAGCAAGGCGTCAGTATCATTTACATTTCCCATCGCTTGGCCGAAGTCAAACGGCTTTCTGATCGAGTCGTTGTCCTTCGCGATGGCGAGTTCGCGGGAGAGTTAGTCGGCGAAGAAATTACGCATGAGCGAATGGTCACCAACATGGTGGGGCGTGACGTTTCTCAGTTTTACAGTCGGACTTCGCATCCGATTGGAGACACGGTGTTGGAAGTCAAAGATGTAGTAACTCCAGCTTGGCCCAAGAAAAAAGTTTCGTTGCATGTGCGGGCGGGCGAGATCGTCGGGCTGGCTGGACTGGTTGGGAGTGGGCGGACTGAATTGCTGCAGTCGTTGTTCGGGATAGACCAACCACTTAGCGGCCGAGTTTTTATCGAAGGCGGTCCAGTCGCCATCCGCTCGCCGCTACAGGCTGTTGAGTACGGAATGGCACTGGTTCCCGAAGACAGAAAAAAGCATGGTTTGCTGATTGACTTGAGCGTGCAAAACAACGTCGGTCTTGTCGGCTTGCGAGCGAACTCACGACGGTTTGGGTTCGCGAACTTTGGAAAGCAAAAATCAGACGCGAACGAAATGATAGATCGGCTGGGGGTGAAGACGCCTTCGAATCATCAAGCCGCAAAGTTTCTTTCAGGCGGAAACCAGCAAAAAGTAGTCTTGGGAAAATGGTTGTCGATGTCTCCAAAGATTCTCTTGCTCGACGAGCCAACTCGCGGGATCGACATCGGGGCCAAGCAGGAAATTTACCAATTGATCGAGTCGTTGGCGTCGGAGAAGATGGCGATTCTGTTTGTCTCAAGTGAACTTGAAGAAGTCATTGGAATCGCCGACCGTGTCTACGTGATGCACGAGGGCCAAGTGACTGGTGAGTTGCAGCGTGACGAATTGAGCGAAGAATCAATCATGAGATTGGCCACCGCAACCAAAGAAGCATCGAGGGCGAGATGATGGGCGATCGCGGAACTGGACTTTTAAAAATCGTTGGCATCTCTGTCTTGTTGGTGCTGCTTTGGTGCGTTCTGATCTGGGAGTCGCCGCTTTCTTTTCTGACACCCAACAATTTGGAAAATTTGCTGCGAAGAACGGCGCTTTATGGAGTGCTCGGTATCGGCGTTGCGTTTGTAATCATCTCCAGTGGAATTGATTTGTCGATTGGTTCACTGGTTTGCCTCGCGGCGTGTTTGCTCGCACTTTTTCTACACGTCAATTATGTGCCTGTCGGCCAAGTCGATGTTTGGCAAGTTCGCTCAGGCGAATCGACAATTTCCGTATCGGCGGACAGTGAATTCAAAGCCGGCGATGAGGTTTGGTTTTACAAAGATCGACGGAATAAGGGCTTATTCAAAGTCGTTGATGTTGAGAATGGCGAAAGTATCGATGGCAACATCGTAGCCAGACTAAAAGTTGAGCCCGCTCCGAAAAAAGATCTTGATGCGGAGAAGGGTGAGCCAATCGGCAAGGTTTCCACAACGTTTGAAGTCAATTCTGTCGACGCGAAATCAATTCGACTTGCAGATTCCGCTCCGACTCTAAAACACAACGACAAGATCTTGTTCGTTCATAAAAGTTCAACCCCGCGTGAAAAAGTTGTGGACGTGGTTGAATCCGATGGCGAAATTTTGATCGGCAATGAAGATTCGGGTCTGAACAATTCGTTTTTGGCAGTGCCGATTCGCAAGACACCGGTTATGTCGATTCCATTGGCATTGCTTTCCGTTCTGGGAATCGTTTTGGGATTGGGGATCATTCACGGATTGTTGATTACGCGACTTAAGATGCGACCTTTCGTAGTGACGCTTTGTGGTTTGTTGATCTATCGAGGACTCTCGCGCTGGCTGAC
>CAYMFZ010000754.1:0-2487 GCA_964389585.1 uncultured Pirellulaceae bacterium
TTATAGAAGCGGTAAAGTGAGTGCCATTGGGCGCTAGCCTCGGGCCAGCGAAACGGATGGCGTGTTTTGCTTTTGATTCTGGCCCGAGGCTAGCGCCTTCGGCTCACTTATGCGACTAGTGCCTTGTTTGTTCCAATACGAACTAAGGGTAGGTGGTGGACGAGGCTACGAGTCCTGAAGTGCGAGAAAATGCTGGGATTCGTAGGCTCGTCCACTAGCGGACAACCGTGAGGTTCAATTGGAACAAAGCACCAGCCGCGTATTCAAAACGAACAAAGGACGTTAGCAAATTGCCAACGTCCTTTTGTTTTGACTTTGAAAGCTCGGCCTTTCGGCGGTCGTTTGATTAACGCTTCCATTCAACACCGAACAAGAAACCGGCTGAAACGTGACTGTCATCAAACAGTCCTGTAGCTCCACCGCCTGCACCGAATACTGAGTTTGGATTCAGGTTCGTGGTCAGCGTGTTGGCTCGAGCGATTCCGTTCCAAGCGTAGACAACTTGAACACCAGTTCGTAGCGAGATGTCGCGGCTAATGTTGTAGGCGACTTCCATTTGTCCGTCGATGATTGGAACAAACGCTTGGTCAGAGGCGTAGGTTTCTGAGATACCTTGAATACCTGTTGAAGCGTTTGTGATATCAGTCGCGAAATAACGCTGCTGGTTGTAGGCGGTTGCAAGTGCACCGTCTCCAGTGAAACGCCAGCGACCTCGTCGTTGGTTGTACTTTCCACCAGCTTGAAAGCCAAACACGTTGTTGGTTGTGTTCTGCTTAAAGCGATTGAAGGTCTGAACCGTGCCAACTGTTTGGCTAGTATCCTCAAGCGTGTTGTCGCCAACATGCATGTAACGAATACCGATGTAAGGCTCGAAGTAGCCGCCTTGCTTTAGAGACTGACGGAATAGTCGATTGACTTCAACCGTCGACACGTCCATGTTGACCAACATTGGGTTGGCAACCAAAGTATCCTGACCGGCAGTGAAGTAACTACCTTCGGCACCTTGATAAGTGATACCCCAGCCGTCATCGTCATCTGAGAACCAACCCAGATCGTAACGTGTACCCCAAATGTAGTCGGCACCCGTTTTGACGGTGTTGGTGTCGGTGCCGATAAGGGCGGCACGACTTACACTCGTGTAAGTCTTGTCGATCGAGAAGAAGAAGCCACTCGTCGGCTCTTTCTCCTTCCCATTGGTAAACTCAAGCGGTGCGAACACTTGGGCGTCATAATCGAATACGCCGGGCGTTGCAAACGGCCGAGTGGAGTCCGCCGATTCAACCGCTTTGTGGCGGAACTTCGGACTCGGTGTGTTGACTTGCCCTTCGGTTACCGCAGAGGTAACTAACGAGAATAAAAGGGCACCAAAAATAAATGTGTTTTTCAAAGCCATTGCTTTCTTCCTGCCTATGCAGTTCAAGTCCACAGATCCCAACAGAACCCGCTAGGGCGGATTCCAAGATTCCGCTAAGTGAGGTATCGGGTGTTGGTTTGTGAGGGTTGAACAAGAAAGCAGGAATTTACGGAACATATCAGTTTTTCGAGTTCTGATATCAGAATTTGGCCATTCTGACGGCATCCCATGTTCACAAAATTGCCTGAATCCCGTGAATTGCCGTCGCTGCGTTGCCTTTGGGGTATACTGGAACTAATATGAATAACCTATGTCCAATAAGAATCATTGTTGGTCAAAACCTTACCGCGCAAGCTTTGTCGGGATAGATTTCGGGAGAATCCAGAGATGAGTCTTAGAGTGTTTAGCGTCTTAAAGTTTTCACTTGTTGCTGCAATTGCTTGCATCATTTCCGTTTCGTCAGTATCGAATGTTGATGCAGATGTAATTGATATTGATGTAAGTGCTGTCGATCCTTCAGCTTTAGCTGCGGTCAAAGAAGCCGAGGCACTTTGGGAAGCCCGAATTAAGGCCTACAGCACAGAGTTGCCAAAGGGAATACGAGACCAGCTTGGTTCTCTATTGATTACGGCAACCGTTGCTCCAGTTGATGGACCGGGAGGAATTCTTGGGTTTGCTGGACCGGATGCCACTATCGATTTCGAAAGCGGACAAACGCTTCAAAATGGAATTGATCCAAGTACGACTAGGTACTCAGTTGCCGTTCGTGCTTCGATGACGTTCGACCTCGACGATTTCGCTGACCTGAGAGCCAATGGAATCTTGGTTTCGGTAATTGCCCACGAGATGGGACACGCGATGGGATTCGGAACACTTTTCGATGGCAACTCGCTTGTCGCTCCACGTGGGGGATTCGGTCAAACTGAATACATTAACGGCCAGTATGCAATTTCAGGGTACCGTTCTGACATTGCCAATCCAGCGGCAACTTTTGTTCCTCTCGAACAACGAGGCGGCCCGGGAACGGCACTAGGTCACTGGACGGATTTCCCTCCGTTCTTCAACCAGGTCTTCACGGGTGCTTTCAAGAAAGAAATCATGACCGGATTCGCTGGAGACGTAGATCCCAACAC
>CAYMFZ010000755.1:0-2481 GCA_964389585.1 uncultured Pirellulaceae bacterium
ACCATAGCCGCAGCCTTGGGCGTTAGCAGATTGTGACATGACAAATGTTGCTGCAACTGCAACAAACATGAGTGCGCCAGTTCGAATAAAAGTTCGATAGGAAGAAGTTAATTTCATTCCAAGTCTCCAAAAAGTAGGGGGTAACAGGAGACGCAAGCGCCTGCTGTTCGCTTTGCCACACTAAAACAATGTGGCCTTCAAATCTTTTTGATGCAGTTGGTATGCCAATCGCGTTTGCGAAATTCGTCCAGCTAACAACCCCGAGAAAACGCTTTGGACAAATTGAAAATCCAAACCGTGGAAGAACGTGGCTTAAGAAGGTGACGCGAAAATGACGTCAGTCTATCGTCATATTGATCACGATTTGAGCCGAGCGGTGTTGGCGCACCTACTTGGGCAACTCATCAAAGTTCGCTTTGGTTCTCAGGTTCGTATTTGACGGCCGCATCTGCGATGGGCTGCTTTGAAACTTTGTCCAAGACTCGACCTGTTACTTTCACGCCAGTCGCGATTTTGACTTCAACGACAGCGGGGGCTTTTTCGTCTTTGGATAGAACGACATCGATAAGAGACCTCAAATGATTTGAACCTTGCTTAGGGTAGATCCAAAAACGATTGATACCGTCGATGAGGTAATCATACGAGACCGTGTTGCTTTCGATGTTTAACTCTGAATGGCCAGCGGAAATGTAGGTTGAATAAGCGCGGTTGCTTGAGCCAAAGTAGGCCTTGTCGATCTCTACTGGTTCGCCCGTGTCCACTGAGATGGCTCGGATGACAACGGAGCGCTTGGGCGCTTGCTAGTGGAACTCCCCTACCCGTCGCGGCCGACACCAGCGTGATTTCAATGGAACGTGGCTTGGGAAGTCGAGCTTCAATTTCTTCGCCGTAAACCAGGATTTCATCGCTGAGTTCGTTAGGTGATTCAGGTTTTTTCTCACGCCACTGGTATGGGATTCGAAATTGCCCCGGTTTGGAAACAAAAAATTGCGAGTAACCATAGAGGGTTGGTAACGTGAATTTGCCTTCGTCGTCCGTTTCGAATTTTCCGTAATCGAAACCAATGGTCTCTATGTCAGGTGCTGTTTCAAAGCTAATTGAATAGCCACTAGCGGGCGTGCCATCATGGTGAATCAAGCGCCCGGAAATCAACTTCGGTTTCGTCATCACAACGTCGCCAAGCGTTTCAATCGGCCGCAACAAACGAACCAGATAGTCTGGGTGGTACACAGAGAAGTAGCATGGAAACCGGTGCTCGATTTCAGTCAGCTTAAACTTTCCTCGAATGTCTGTTCTGGCAAATTTAGAAATGTCATACGGCGGCATGGAAGCGTTCGCAGGAATATCGTCACTGTTGAGGAATTGCCCAATCACTGCGCCAATGATCGGCAAGCCAGATTCATCCACGATCCGACCTTCGATTGGCTTTGTTGATGGGAAGACCAGAGAGGTCGTTTTGAGGCTTTCGATTTGAAAACCTAAACAAGACGTGGCAAACGAGAGAACGAAAGTCGCCGCTAAACAGATGCGAACTGTTGAATTCATGATCGACCAAAAGGAAAAGAAGCGAGACGAGAATCCGCTTATTCTAAGCTTTTCTGGACGATTTTAAAATGAATTCTTGGAGCAAGTATCGACTTGAAAACGGACGTTGGGCAAACACCGAAACAACAAGCTTATTTGGGAAGGTCTTACACATTCGCCGAGATTTAAAACCTGAGGTGTGCTACTTTGATCCGATCCGAATTTTATTCATTCGAATCTTCCGCATCCGGGTTAATCGAAAAGTCTGTGAGGTCTTCGCTTACGCCATCTTCGTCCGATTCAAGCGAAAAATTTGCGATGCTTTGCGAAACATCGGCTGAGCCCAAACTTGAAACAGGTTGATTTGCTAGATCATCGGAAGTGCCAGCGGAAGCCGGTCCTGAATCAGACGGATTTGGTAGACGCATCGAATTAAGTTGACGATCGTGTCGTCCCCACCATGTTTCGGCCGCATCCGAATCCCAATCGCCAGCGTCTTGGCAATCTAGCAATTGTTTCGCAAGATCTTTCGCAGTTTGTGGTCGGCGAGAACGATCTTTTTCAAGGCAGCTCAGGATGACGGCCTCGAGGTCAGCTGGAAAGCCTTCAATAATATCTGAGGGTGGCGTTGGGATTTCTGAGATTTGCATATTGCATACTGCTCGAGGCGAGTTTGCCAAAAACATCGGCCGCCCGGTCGCCAGAAAGTAGGCCACGCCACCAACGGCATAAATGTCACTGCAGGCATCTACCGAAGACGGTGACTGAATTGACTCCGGTGACATATAGAGTGGTGTTCCAGCAAGACCGGTGCCGCCGCTCAGGTTGTCTCTGGCCTGAACCAACCCGAAGTCCAAAACCTTCACTACGTCGCTTTTTCCGCCACGACGATTGATCATGATGTTGGCGGGTTTAACATCACGATGTACTAAGCCATGAGTGTGGGCTTCGTAGAGC
>CAYMFZ010000756.1:0-2478 GCA_964389585.1 uncultured Pirellulaceae bacterium
GGCGAATCCCACTACGATGATCGCACGATTTTAGGTTTTGAAATGTCCTCTAGGTGATCTACAACCTGAGCTTCATTCTAGATCTGATGCCATTCGATTCCGACATCAGTTTTGTATTTTCGTGGGTCGATTAATTCGAGAGTCCAAACTAAGTCTAGCTAGCACTAACGCCCAACACTCTCAGGATGCAAACAACGAGACCAGACGGTTCGTGCCCCTGCTTTTCAACTTCTTCTATTTAGCGAAAATCTCATTCTCCTCTTTTTGATTTCCTCTCTTCGGGTCCAGTTTGTTTCAAATCAGCCCAAAAATCGTGTCGCTTCTATTCCCATCCCGATGTGTTGGATGCGATCAAGAGATTTCTCAATCCTCGATAGTTGGCCAAGGCTCCCAGCGAGGCGAGAGGCTGAATCCGAGATCACTCCAAAACAAAATCGCGCCCACAAGCAATAACCAAACAGAAACGAACCTCTTTGAAAACTTTGATTTTCATTGGTGCCCAACCTGTTGGCGTAAACTTACAAGAACTTCGCCACGAGAATGTCGTAAATGCGGAGCGCATCTTTTTCGACCCAACCCATTCGAGGATGAATGCTCATTGTGCCACGGACAAGACTTGCGGTTTGAACGCGCGATCTCTACGGGGAATTACCGTGGTCTTTTGCAAGAGTTGGTAATCCGAATGAAAAACCAACACGACGAGCAGTTGGCCGTTCAGCTAGGAAACCTGCTGGCTGTCGAAGTCCTATCCGCCGATTTTCTTGACGAGTTAAATCTGGTTGCGCCAGTTCCCACACACTGGATTCGCCGAGTCAAAAGAGGCTTTCAAGCCGCCGAAGTGATCTCGGAAACAATTTCAACCGCCTGTGACATTCCGTACGCTGGACAAATCCTCAACTGCATTCGAGGAACGAAAAAGCAAGGCACGCTTTCAACCGCGGGCCGATTCAAGAACGTAAGGGGAGCCTTTCAACTTCGAAAAAGTCTATCCGTCGATGGCCTGACCATTCTGTTAGTCGACGACGTGATGACTTCCGGAGCAACGACAAGCGAACTTGCGCGAGTCCTCTTAAAATCGGGGGCCGCAAAAGTTTACGTTGGTGTCATCGCGAGAGGGGCCGGAGTTAGCTAAACTGTTGAGCTTGGGTGAACGACTTGCCGACGATCGGCGACGGCCCGACGAAACGATCAGTTTGCGACATTGGCATGAACTCCGAAAGCGAAACCGAACTCGACACTCAATCGACTAAGCCCGATACGGGCGAGACAAAAAAGTCGGGATGGTTTCGTCAGTCATTCAATCCGTTTCGAATCGCCACCCTGCGAGGACTTGCGGTTCTGCTTCCGCCATTGCTCACAATCATGTTGTTTGTCTGGGCTTGGAACACGATTGAGCGAGCGGTTTTGCGGCCCGTCGAAGCGCTCAGCTCGACCAGTCTCGCGTACTTAATCGAAGACGTTCGAGAGAACAAACTGATCCAAGACGAAATCAAACGCTCGCCCAATTCGGCTGCGGATCTGATCGTCCGCAACGACAGAATTTTTTACACCGCCCTCGATGGAACGCAACTTGTCCAAGTCAAAAGTAGCCAATGGATTCCCCAAGAAGTTTTTGCGGTAGTCGATCTAAAACGTGGCGAGAAAACACTTAGCTCAGGTCACGATTATTACAAACGATACGCGAGTCTGGTTTACTTAAAACGTCATCTTGTGATCCCGGCGTTTCTCGCAGTCTTTCTGGCCGTCATGTATCTGGTTGGAAAATTGCTTGCTGCGGGGATTGGTCGATTCTTTTGGCATCAAATTGAATCTTTGATCAATCGGCTTCCGATTATTCGAAATGTTTACTCGTCAGTCAAACAAGTAACCGATTTTGCGTTCAGTGAAAACGAAGTTCAGTTCACGCGCGTGGTTGCCGTCGAGTATCCTCGCAAAGGCGTTTGGTCGATGGGATTTGTTACGGGTGAAAGTCTTCTTGATATTCGAAAAGCCGCCGGCGAGCCAATGTTAAGCGTGCTAATGCCAACTAGCCCGATGCCCGCGACAGGTTTCACAATTTCCGTACCCAAAAGCGAAACCGTTGATCTCAACATGACGATTGACCAAGCCATTCAGTTTTGTGTTAGCTGTGGTGTCGTCGTCCCAGACCATCAATCTGCCAAATCAGCGATCGAAGGCGAAGTCCGTCGGCGTTCGCTTACAGCCAACAACTTCAACCCAAAAGACAAGAACGAAGACTAGCAAAATGGCTGACGATGGATCGAATCTGAAATCTTCAAACACTATTCGTTTGGGCACGCGTGGCAGCAAACTGGCGATGTGGCAAAGCAATTGGGTGAAGCGTGAGCTCGAGAAAAATGGTTGTGCCGTTGAGCTGATTCAGATCAAAACCGAAGGCGATGTCAAACCGGGCTCGCTCGCGCAAATCGGTGGCCAAGGTCTATTCACGAAACGGCTTCAAGTCGCTTTGCTTGAAAA
>CAYMFZ010000757.1:0-2471 GCA_964389585.1 uncultured Pirellulaceae bacterium
GACGTGATTAGGTTTTTGTCAACGTCGTCCGTGTCTTGAGCAAGCAACGGAGCGGTAATGGAAGAAAACGCAATGCAATAAACGATTGCAAATAGGTAGATTAAGGGCTTTTTCATTTTCACTTCTCAATCGTAATTGTTGTCCAACTTCGACTTAAGCTTTGGCAGCCTTCAGGTAGCAAGCCCTCCCGCAAGTCATGCGAGTTGGTACTAGGATGGCACAATTTTACTGCATCTACAAATGAACTTACCAAGCAAAGAAAAAGAATGTTTCAGATCCGCGATTCATCTCGAAAAAGTTAACACGAATCGCCACGAATTCTCCGAAAGTGCTTTGTGAATGTTTGTGTTTATTCGTGGCTGGCGCATTCGGGCTTCATAGTCGTAGGCGAATTATTGGTTGTATCATGGACTCGTTACACCTTGAAATTTCTCGGAGATGACATGACGGAACTGGTTTGTAAATAAGAGTGTTATCAAGTTGTTGGAGCTTGCATGGAGGTTTACAACGAGATGGGCTGTGGGTTCTTGGAAGCAGTTTACCAAGAGTGCCTTGAGCTAGAGCTGAATGCTCGAAGCATTAAGTTTTCTTCGCAGAACGAACTTCAACTGAAATACAAAACGCAAATTCTCCGATCCGTTTACATTCCAGATTTCGTTTGTTTTGAAAAAATCATCGTTGAGATTAAGGGAACTGACCTCAACGATTCTCATCGTGCTCAGGTCACAAATTACTTAAAAGCGACAGGCATAAAGCTGGAGTTGCTCGTCAATTTTGTTCAGCGAGGGAGGCTTCGGTATGAGCGAGTCGTCTTCTGATTTTTGACGAGTTTGACACGAATTGTCACAAGATTAGTGACAATTCGTGTTATTCGTGGCTAGTTCTACGTCTTAACCGTATCGCTTACTTCGAAACTAGTGCAATGTCTTTTGCTTAGAGAAATCTCTCAAACTTTCCTCAGGCAATTTCTAGATTTTGTTCTAGACGCGGCGAGACTTGACCGTTGCCGGGCTCATAATTAGCTTCTTACTGAATGAGTCAATCAACGAGAACAAAGACAAAAAGCTATGCCAACTATTCTTAAGTCACTTCAGACCATTTGTCTCTGGGCTTTGCTGGCGTTGTTCGCGTTTGTAACGCAAGTAAATTCTCAAACGTTAGGCGTTGCCGAGGCTGTCTTGCTTCCGGGGGGAATGGAGGATGTGCTTCAATCCTATCGGGCTGATCAAGATAATCTTCGATTCAAATATTCGGTTCCAATGTCGCCAGTACGTCATGAGCGTTTCCTTAAATTCTATCAGGAGCAAATTGGGCAACTGACGGAGATTGACTTTTCCGGTTTAAAACAAGATGGCAAAGTCGACTACCTCTTGTTCAAAAACGAATTGCAAAAACAGATTTTTCAATTAGAGCTTGATCAAAAAAAGGACCAACAAATTGAAGAGCTTGTGCCGTTTTGGCAAACGGTCGTCACGCTGTCCGAAGCGAAAGAGGCAGGCGAAAAGATTGATGGAAAGAAGACAGCCGAAACTTTGCAACAACTTGTTGAAGAGGTTGCCGATTTAACCGCGAGAATTAGTCAAGGAAGTCTAAGTGCGACCGAAGCGACGAACGCCATTCGTGCCGGGCGACGGGTTAGCGAGTTGCGAAGATCGCTTGATCAATGGTTCCAATACTATCATGGCTACGATCCGCTTTTTTCGTGGTGGTGCAAGGCGCCTTTTGAGAAAGCTGACTCAGCTCTTCGCAGCTATTCAACATTAATTCGAAGCAAGCTAGCCAAGATTGATGCTTCAAATAAGTCCGCGATTATTGGCGAACCAATCGGAAATGAAGCTCTAATACAGGCTTTGAAATTCGAGATGATTCCGTACACTCCCGCTGAATTGATTCAAATCGCCAATCGAGAATTTGAGTGGTGCGACAAGGAGATGGCCAAGGCGGCGAAAGAACTAGGCTTTGATGACTGGCGAGCGGCTCAAAATGCGGTCAAAGATCTGTATGTCCAACCCGGAGAACAGCCGATGCTGATCCGGGAAATGGCAAACGAAGCAACGGAGTTTGTTGAATCGCGAAAGCTCGTCACCGTGCCGCCGCTCTGCAAGGAGACTTGGCGAATGAGGATGATGTCGCCTGAGCGTCAAAAGGTCAGTCCGTATTTTTTGGGTGGGAATACAATTCTCGTTTCTTACCCAACCGACGCGATGGATCACTCAGACAAGCTAATGAGTCTGCGTGGTAACAATCCACATTTCTCTCGGGCGGTCGTCCACCATGAGCTCATCCCTGGCCATCATCTTCAAGGCTTTATGCGTGACAGATACCGCACCCATCGAAGTCCGTTTGCCACTCACCAATGAAGATTTATCAAAAATGGATTTGCCGATTGCTTATGTCGCTAAATCCCGAGACACAGCCCCGCTGGTTAGTCTAAGCGCCGAGATTGCCGGACAGACCCAAAACTGGTCTGG
>CAYMFZ010000758.1:0-2456 GCA_964389585.1 uncultured Pirellulaceae bacterium
AAACTGAGCCGTAGGCGCTAGCCTCGGGCCAGCCCAAAGAGCAATGGATAATTGAAATTCAGTCAGGCCCGAGGCTAGCGCACAATGTTACTTACTTTAGATAATACAGTAGACATGATTGATATCACCCTCCCACTGGGAGGGTCGAGCCGTCGCGTCAGCGACTTGCTCGGGGAGGGAGCCAATCAACGGTCTTTCCAATGGTTCCACTTAAGAATCCGCACCCTCCCCGGCTACGCCGACCCTCCCAAAGGGCGGGTGTTGTTGACGGTCCACAACCCAAAGTAAGTGCCATTAGGCTACCGCCTACGGCTCACACATTCGGTGCTTCCAATTAAATAATGACTTCTGTTGCCATTGACCAATTCCTTCACCCGACGTCATCTCAAACGACCCAAACTCATGCCTAACAAAAAGAAGATCGGTGGCGTCGTCCAAACGTACATGAAGTACGATCCGGTCAAATTTCCGAGCCCAACCCAACCGCCGCCAGACTTCGTCTCACCGATGATGAATCAGATGATGGCGTACGGAAAAATGTCGGAACTCACCCCGGAAGAGCTTGCCCGCGCAGTCAAGCTTGATCCGGAACAGTTCGCCAATCTAGGCCCTAGCCTCGACATGATGAGGGCGATGCTGGAGGAGCGAAAGCGTCGAATTCTGGCGACTTACGAGACGAAAGAAGTTGAGCGAATTGCCCGCAAGAACTTTCACAAGCTTGCTAAAAACGGCCCACAACCGTCCGAAGGAACCGAAGAGTTTTACAAGGAAGCCGTTCGACTTGAACAGCTTTATGATCTTGAGCGGCTCTACTACATGGTCGGCGATGACTCCGATCCAATGGCTCAACACTTGGCCCAATTGATCAGCCGACTCGCCGTCAAGTATGAGATCGATCAACTGATCGCTGATTATCATTTCACTGGCAATGAAACGATGACTGTCCCCAAAGCTCTCGAAATTAAAGAAGAGCTTGAGAAGATCGACGAGTTACTTCAGCAAATTGAAGAAGCTCGCGACACCGCCCAAATCGCCATCCTCGACATGGAAAAACTTGGCGAGTTCATGGACGACAAGACCATGCACTCGCTCGAGGAAATGAAACGCAACATCGAAAACTACGTGCGCGAGTCGGCCGAACGACAAGGGCTGACGAACAAAGACGGCAAGTTTCAATTGACGCCGCAGGCCTATCGCGTGTTTCAAGGTAAGTTGCTTTCAAAGATCTTTTCCAACTTACAGGCGTCGAAGACAGGACGGCATGAAGGCAATATTGTTGGCGAGGGCGCTGTTGAGTTGCAGTCAACAAAGCCCTACGAGTTTGGTGATTCGTTAACTCACATGGACATCCCTCAAACTTTCATCAACGCGATGTTACGCGGAGGTTGCGAGTTGCCTATCCGGTTGAAGTCAGACGACATCGAGATTCATAGGACGCGAAACAATCCAAAATCCGCGACTGTTGTGATCATGGATATGAGCGGATCAATGCGTTACGACGGTCAGTACATCAACGTCAAGCGAATGGCTTTGGCGATGGAGGGCTTGATTCGCAGTGAGTTTCCCGGCGACTATCTGAACTTCATTGAGATGTACACCTTCGGAAAGGTCCGGCGAAGCGGTGAGATCATCGACTTGATGCCAAAGAATGTCACCATCCATGATCCGTGGGTTAATCTGATGGTCGACATGAGTCGCGAAGAAGTCAGCGAACACATGGTGCATCAACATTTCACGAACATTCAACATTCATTGCAGCTCGCCCGCCGGTTGCTTGCGAATCAAGACACACCAAACCGCCAAGTCGTACTGATTACGGACGGTTTGCCGACCGCGCATTTCGAAGGCAACATTTTGCACATGCTTTATCCGCCGCATCCGGAAACGGAAACCGCAACGATGCGCGAGGCTGCCAAGTGTGCTCAAGACGGAATCACGATCAATACGTTTTTGGTTCCAAGTTGGTCGCAATCGGAAGAAGACATTCGGTTCGCCCATCGGTTGAGTGAACAGACGAAGGGCAGGGTGTTCTTCACATCCGGTGGCGACCTCGATCGGTTCGTCGTCTGGGATTATCTCAATCGCAAGCGCGAGATTCTGGGTTGAGCCCAAATTGAAGCGACGTCATTTCAAGATTTGATACAAGTGGTTCGTCAGAACCGAAGTGCATAGTTGTGAGCCGCGACGCGTAAGCGGCCGGGTGCATCCCCCAGGACTCACGTTCCATCCGCTCGTAAGCTGGACAGCGCGCTAGATTAACAAATCATTAAAATCCGTGGTATGTCCCGACAATGCAACCAGTCATTTGTGACTACCTCAAGCTGAATCTTGAGTTTTCAAATGCCGACCAGCTGAATGCCAATAGGGATGGCAGACAAATAAATGCCGATAGGCATGGCTGAATGCCGATAGGCATGGCTGAATGCCGATAGGCATGGCAGGCGATAGCCACGGAC
>CAYMFZ010000759.1:0-1972 GCA_964389585.1 uncultured Pirellulaceae bacterium
TCGCTTCCCCAAATTGATGAACGTCAGCCGAATTTTGTGCCATCCAATTTGAACTAAATGAGTTTTGAAAAATTGATGAACTATTCGAGAACTGCAAACATACTAGCGACAGTAAAGATGCAAACACCAATGCAATAAGAGTTTTTGCATGGCTTTCGGTTTTGAAACAAGAAGAAATCACGCCAACCATGGCAAAGCAAACTAGAATTGAGAGGATGCGGCCTAATACACCTAAAAAGCTCACATATAGCTTAGCCAAAAAACTTATTGGTTCGTTGGATAGTTGAATCGCGACCCCATCCCAACGTGTTAGAAGATCATTTGGCTCAATGCGAATTAGGTTTGGTGATCGCTGAGAATCGTAAAGAATTGCATCCTTGCCCTCCAATCCCAAAAAAGTTGCCCAATGGCCGCCGCATTCACCGTCACTTCGCGTCTTAAGGTGAAGAATTGCTGGCGTACTAAAGCTGCTTAGCGCTCCAATTCCAAGCTGCCTGTACACAGCCGTATGTAACTGATTGTCCGAAGCCAAAGCTTCGAGATTTGACGTAGACGATCCTTGGACAGGATCATCTAGGTATTTCTGATCCAGCAGGTCTTCTAGCGCGATTTCTCGACCGACAGCTTGTCCGGCGACTTTGAAAGCCAACACACCGCAAATTGGGTTTGACTTGTCAAATCCTCCGCGCGAAGAGACCTCAACCTGAAAAGGCCGACTCATTTCACCCAAATTGGTCTGAGCAATAATTGCATCTCGAGGTGTGGCTATTAGGCACAATAGCGAAGTGACGAAGAAAACACGAAAGTTCATACGCTATCGCCTCATGTATGCAATGATTCCGCCGATCAGAGCAATTGCTATTCCTAGTCCCACGTACCACCAAGCTCCATAGATTTTTGGCTTTCTAAACCTTGCTTTGCTGGAGTTAAGTAGCACATCTTCATTAACAACTCTTACTAACAACCCATCCCTTAACTCGTACGGAATCCCCTTGTCGTTAAGAACCCTTACACTAACGCCGTCTGCGATTGATACTCCGGGGAATCTAACTCGATCGGTCAGTTCTTCGCCGAATTTCGATTTGTTAAGCAATTCCTGATGAAGACTCCAAGAACGTTTTTTACCTGAAACATCTAAATGAGATCCAGAATTCTCACCAATTGATCGGATAAAAATTCGATCGCCAAATTCAGAGTAGTCAATCTTATTTAAACGATATTTGTAGGTAAGCACGCCCATACCACTGCGTGCTTTTTTCACATAACTGTTGTCGCAAACCACGCTGCTCAGCTTCAGTCCTTCGTTTTTCTCAAAGGTGAACTCAAAATCGCCAAACTTTTTGTTCTTCGCAATTACCTTGGCATTTCGACCTTGGAGGGAAACTGATGTGGAGGTTTGCGAATCTTCCAAGACTTCATACCAGTAAACACCGGAATACCGATCGAGACCAAAAAACGCTTGAACAGGATTTAACGCACTCTCAAAAAGCATTGGATCGGGTTTCCCAGCAATCAGAGCGGAATCCGAGGTTGAGACATCTTTCCTGTCATTTAACCATGAAACACTTCGTGTAAAGACCATATCAGCGGTTACGTATTTCCAAGTATCTTGACCACGAGTATCGCCAGTTTTTATTTCGAATTGTCGCGTGGAATTCGTCCGGAACACTTTACCTTTGGAATCCACCCATATTCGAACCGCTACGGGCCCCACCGATGGAAACTTGGCGGGATTCAAAGACTTAATTTCAGCCTCAATTCCATACCAATTTTCTTTGAGTTTCCGTAGCACGGACGTGTAATCATCAAGGTCTTGGCCGAATAAGTTTCCGCCGGATACCAGAAAGAAAAGCGCTACCGCAAAGACAGAAATCCTTGACACGAAAGCTCCAAATTGAGGTACAAGTTAACAAGATTTGAAGTCTCGTTACTACCGCCCAAAATCGGACATCACCGGTTCATCGCCCAACTC
>CAYMFZ010000759.1:1982-2453 GCA_964389585.1 uncultured Pirellulaceae bacterium
TGGTGACGGTGGTCCAACGAGAGATATATCTCAGCAGGGAATTTTTTGGCAACCGCTGTCGGTATTTTTGTAATTCGCATAATAGTCACAGGGATCATCAAACGGGTCCAAATGGGTATCACAATCTTTTGACTCTTCTACTAAAGGGTCGCTATTTAGCATTGCATCGTCTCCATGGCATTCCACTTCAGTATGCAGTTTTGTGTATGTTTCCTCACTGCACATGGCGAAATTCGAAGGGCAGTGCACCTCATTGAGATAGGATTCGCATTGTGCGGCATCGCCACCTAAGACGTTAGCCGTACCAATGGTCACTTGAGCAACTTGAATGACAAGAACTGCAATCAAAACGACAAGAGAAACTTTATACATCTTAAGCTCCAATGCTGACTACGATTAAATTGGGAATCAGGTCTTGCGTTAGCCCAGTACTGGTGGACACCAGCGGAAATTATAATCCGTTTCGGAGGA
>CAYMFZ010000760.1:0-2435 GCA_964389585.1 uncultured Pirellulaceae bacterium
CGGCGGCGTTAAGATTTCGGAGAAATCAACGACTATCGATAGTTCTTGACGCCTCGCCTTTTTAAACGGAAGGCTCTTTGCCAAGTTGGGATACGATCTTGCTGACTGCCGCCGCCATGCCTGGTCGAGCGTGACAATGTAAGACAGTCACGCCTGTCGTTCGAAATCGTCGGAAGGAAACTTAACGCCTATTTAAAATTCCATTGGCCGAAGCCGGGAAACACTTTTCGCAGCAACGATTTGGCGGCTTTTTTCATTGGAATCGCTTTAAGCTTTTGGCGGAGTTGGTAGCGACGTTTTGCGATTTGAAAAGACAACTCTTTTGTCGTTACTTTTCCACAGCAAACGGATTCGCGACCATTACAAAACTTGAATTTGTAAAGATCATCGCCGTACCCGAAATCGACTTTGTTGACGCCTCGTTTTGCGGCTTCTTCGGCAACACTCAAAATCAATTCGGTACCCGGTGAATACCTGGAAAATGCCGGATCAAAAACGGGGAACCAATAGTGTAGAACGTCGTCGGTTAGCATTCCAAAGTGAACAGCAACCAGCTCGTCGCCAGCAAAAAGGACTGAAAGAAGTCCTTGAAAATTGGGAGTTTCGATCGTCGAAATCTCGCGTAGCAAGTTGGCTGCCCAATCGACCGACAAAATATCGAACGTCTTTGAACGCGTGTACTTGCTACGTTTAAGTTCGATCAATTGCTCCAACACTTCGGCGTTCGCACAGTCAAACTCAAATTTCAGCGGGCCAACATCGCGAATCAGCGATCTCGTTTTTTGCCCCTGTCGCTTGATCGTCTTCGAGTTCTTCTTGCTCCAATCTTGATAGGCAGGCCAGCCGGCACGAAGATCGATAAAGTGCGAATCCAATTCGGGTCAAACAAAAGGGGACATTGTACTTTTTTGCCAAAGCAACCTCTTTCGATTCTTCACTGATACTGATTTAAATCACATAAAATCAGATAGGAATCAGTATCGAAACGAAATTAAAGTAGAATGTCCCCTTTTAATGCTCCCCCCGAGGAAAATGAAACAGGGCATTTTTTTCTCAACGAAGTAGAGCCACTATTCATAAAAATCGTCGAAGACAGGAACATGCTTCGGTCTTAGCTGAACGCTAAACTTGGTACTTGACCAGCCAATGGTATTGGCTGAGATGGAGCTGAATTGGTCATTAGTTTTTAGATCCATTTCACTTGTGCAATCCGATCTCGAGTAAAGGTCAATTGCCTGATTGATTGGGTAGTTAAGCGACACCTCAAAGACCTTGCCGTATTCATAAAATTCAATGATCGGAACCAACTTGCCACCGTCAATGTAGTAACCGAGAACGATAAATTCCTCACCGTCATAAGCGTACGCTTTGAGGTCATAAAGTTCATCCGATCCAACGATGAACGCAGCCGAGCACGTTGAGTAAGGCAAGTAGTCTTCGCTGCTACTGGATTCGATTGAAAGCCTCAGCTTGATGTGAAGATTGCCTTCAAGCTTTTTCATCGGGACAGGAGTAAGTGGTACCAGATAAGAATTTGAATTCGAATTCGTGACCTTGGTAATTCCTAAACCATTGAATCGTTCGTCGTTGGCTTGAAGGGTTGCGTTGGAGGAAGATGCAGTCACTTCCTCAATAATAAGGTTCACGTCTGAAGTCGTGGGAAATTTGGAAATTGCTAAATTGGTTCCTTGCAACACGGTGTCAAAATATGGGTCACTGACGTTAAATCGCTTTTGAATAATTTGTTCCGTCCCGTCGCCGATAATAGGTTCGAATGGACCAGTTTCAACGGTCGTTCGATGACTTAGAAACGCTCTTTGATGGCTCTCTGAGGCGGCTGGTACCAACGGGACCATTATTTGTCTTGAATGGGCCAATTCAGCGAAGGCCAATGACAGAATAAACGCAAAAATTGAAATTTGAATTTTCATTGGATCAGAATCTGGTTTGAAATAAGAAAAACAACTCTGATTAGAATAAGCGATATTCGCGAGTTGTCAAAAAATCAACAATCTCGGATGTAACTAGCAGGCGGGTTTGTTGAACTGCATGTCACGGGCAAAAAAGGATGCACTGGAAAGCGACAAGACAAGCAAAGGCGCAAGAACTGATTTGAGAATCGCTTTGTTTTGGCAAGCGTTTTTGGGGCGGCGTTAAGATTTCGGAGAAATCAACGACTATCGATTAAAAAATAAAAGGGGACATTCTACTTTTTCAACGAAACAGAGCCCCTGAATCTCGGATAGACAAAGGGTTCCAAAGATCCGATTCGAGAATGAAGAGTTAGTGCATGTAAACCAAAACGCGTTGCTTGTCTGCAAGCCATTCGCTTGGCGACAATCTCCTGGTGACGATCGCTCTGTTTTGGCAAGCGTTTTTTCGGCGGCGTTAAGATTTCGGAGAAATCAACGACTATCGATAGTTCTTGACGCCTC
>CAYMFZ010000761.1:0-2428 GCA_964389585.1 uncultured Pirellulaceae bacterium
TATCGGACTGTGAGTATTACCTTGAACTAGGGGCAGAGGACTACTACACCAAGGGCGGCGAACCACCGGGCAAATGGATTGGCGATGCTAGGGGGATGTGTGGGGTCTATGGGAAAGTCGCAGCGGACGATTTACGAAGCCTCTTTGATGGTTACCAGCCTCTGGCGGGAGGCGGACGTGGCAAGGCCTTGGTTCAGAACGCTGCTGGAAAAAACACCAAGAGCAAACGGAAGAGACAAGCGGCTTGGGATTGCACATTCTCGGCGCCTAAGAGCCTGAGCGTACTTTGGGCCGTCTCTCCGTCTGACGTGCGGCAAAAAATCCAAGCTATTCAGCAAAAAGCCGTCGAGCGTGTCTTCAAATTCATGGAAGACGAGCTTGCTTGGACTCGACGAGGCAAAGGCGGGAGTCGCCGCGAACAAGTTTCCTTGTTGGGTGCCACGTTTGAACACGGGACAAGTCGCGAGCTTGACCCGCAACTTCACACTCACTTACTCCTTCTCAACATTGGCTTAAGAGAAGACCGATCTACCGGCTCTATCACAAGTCGCCCATTCTTCGTTTGGCGTGATACGCTTGGCGCCCTCTATCGCACTGAGCTATCGGCCCTCATGGAAAACGAACTCGGTGTTCTTTCGACCCGCGATCGAGATTTTTTCGCAGTCCTCGGAATTCCCGATGAGGCGTCCGACCAATTTTCTACGCGGCGCAAGCAAGTGCTTGCTTTGATGAAGAAGTACGGAATGCGGGGTGGTGAATCCGCATCCAAAGCAACTGGGATGACCCGTCGAGAAAAGGGTGATGTTCCTCCACGCGAGGAATTGTTCAAGCTCTGGAAAAGCCTTGCTGGCCAATCCGGAGTTACCCCAAGAAAAGTTGCAATGCTACTCGGTCGTCACGTGAATTCAAACAAAGAAGAGCAGAAACCGAAGGCGATTGCGTCAGCCATTGAGCGCCTTGAAAAGGAAGATTCATTTTTTTCTGAAAGGCAACTGATTCAGCATGTCGCTATTGAGGGACAAGCCAGAGGTCTCGATGCGACGGATACCATTCTGGCCGCTAGGGAGCATCTCAAATCGGGCGAATTGATAAAGCTGACGACCAATGATCGCAGGGAGACGATCTACGCCACTCCCAAGACTCTAGAGATGGAGCAAGGGATGGTGGACCTTGCGCACGAGCTACATCGCAAGGAAGGAATGGCCGTTTGCTCCAAAGTTCGTGAGAAGGTGTTCAAACGGTACGAATTTCTCTCATCTGCGCAGAAAGCAGCCGTCAATTTCCTTACTCGTGGTGAAACCAACTTGTGTTTGGTGTCCGGAGTGGCTGGAGCAGGAAAGACGACGGCACTCAAAGCTGCTGTCGAGATGTGGCAGGCAGAGGGGCTCGAAGTTGTGGGAGCTGCACCCACCGGTCAGGCGGCAAAGGTCCTAGCTGCGAAGACTGGCATTAAGACCAACACTATCCATCGACAGCTTGGTGAACTTGGACTGACGGAAAAAGACCGGCTTCGTCACTATGCGAAAATGACCGTTCGGGCTGCTAAAGGCCAAAAGGTATGGGGATTCCCAGGCGAACTGCCACTCAAGAAAAAGAAAAGCGTTCTGGTTGTCGACGAAGCCGGGATGATCGGAACTCGCCAGATGGCTGACTTGCTCCGGTACGCGGAAAAATACAATGCCATGCTTGTTCTGTTGGGAGACGATGGTCAGCTCCAGTCAATTGAACCCGGAGGGCCGTTTCACTCTTTGCTAGAGCGCCTATCGAAAGCAGAAATCAACGAAGTTCAACGTCAAAACGAAAACTGGGAAGCTGTCGCTGTAAAACTGCTCAAGGAGGGTGATGCCAGGACCGCTTTCAGCATGGCCTTAGACCACAGCCAATTAAAGTTGGCGTTCGACCGAGAGCATCAACAAAGTCAGGTGATTCAAGGTTGGGCAAAGCTCGGCGTCGAGAGCCCGGAAAAGTCCCTAATCATCGCTTCAACCAACGACGAAGTAGAGGCTCTAAATGACCTGTGCCAACAGAAGAGGAGGCTTGCCGGAAAACTGGGCAGGTGCTCCTTTAAGATCACGGGAACGTCCGAAACGAAAACGTACGAGAGTCGAGTACACGTTCGTGATCGAATCATGTTTACACGAAATGCGATGCAGCACTTCGTAAAACGGGGAAAGAAGACGCGTAAGAAAGCTGTCGTCAAGAAATGGAATTCCAAGAAGAAACGGCTAGAAAAATCTCTCAAAGTAACAAACGGTACCAAGGGCACGGTTATCGGGGGAAGCTTTCGTGGGCTTCTTGTCAAGACAGACGAAGGTGACGTGGTTCGCGTCTGTCCAAAAGAGTTTCCTCACCTGCGCCGCGCTTATGCGATGACCATCTACAAAGTGCAGGGATCAACGTTTGATGAAGCACATGCGATACTAGGTGC
>CAYMFZ010000762.1:0-2418 GCA_964389585.1 uncultured Pirellulaceae bacterium
CTCAAGGATTCGATCGGTTTCCAATTTTGATGGAACTTCACCATAGCCAATGTGTGTCGTGACCAAGCTACAACTGAACGCCGGTGACGTCATCATCATGCAAAAGCGATCTGAATTCGCGCGATCGGCGAACAGCTCAGTGTGACCAGGGAACTTGATGCCAGCAGCTTGCCAAGCTTCTTTGTTGATCGGTCCCGTCGCAACCGCATCGACGTGACCGGTGAGTGCGGCGGCAATTGCGCTTTCGATAAATTCGAATGAGGCGGCTCCAGTCTCTTCGTTGACTCTGCCAGGCTCCATCAAGGTGACATCAAATTTTCCAACGTGAGCAAAAGTTGGACCAGCAATTTTGTGAGCGGCTAGCTGACTTGCTTCGATGATATGATTTGGTTCTGGTCTAACAAGATCCAACCGATCAGCGACGTTGAGCAACGTCGACTTGTCACCAAACACAACCGGATGACAAACCTCCGAAACTTTTTCGTCAACCAGTAGCCTCGCGCAGAGCTCTGGACCAACGCCCGCTGGGTCGCCCATCGTGATTGCAATTCGGGGTAGGTTCAATTCAGTCGGCTTTCAAGTCAAGATTCGGAGTTGAAATTATACCGTCAGCCGATGATCGAAACAGTTAACGATATCGAACGTCGGATGAATTCGCGATTATTCGAAACGAAAGTCCGGTTGCGTGAACCTGATGCGCTTCTTGCATGAACTAGATAGATGGACAACCTTGGGAATTGGATAGTTGCGAACCTTCGCTCGTTCAGATTTCGGAGAAATCAACGACACTAAGCTTGGTAGATAGTCGTTGATCACTCCGTGGTCAAAATGCATTGATCCTAGCTAAGCTCGCCAAGAATGCGCAGTTACCTCGGCAACAACCGTTCTCCAATTTTGCTGAGCAGGGAGCACAGCTTTATCTTGCTCGTCACTAAGAACACGGTGCGGGGCGGCGGTGGCCAGCCTCGGCTTTCATGGACAAATCGGTTTTGCTTTCGAATGAGCCGTAAAGTTGATAACATGAATTCAGTATCGAACCAAACGCCCGAGCAAACTCTAATGTTTCCAAAACGAATCAACCACTTGGCTTTGGTAGTGCTGTTACTTGGCACGATACTCGCGACTTCAAGTTGCAGCTCAGGCCAGAAGAAAGCAGCAACTTACACCGGCGCGCCATTGAAGTTGGCTTTCGTTTCCAATGCGACTTCGGATGACGTTTGGCGGTCCCTCAAGTCCGGTGCCGAAAAAGTTGCTGACGAACTCACCAATGTTGAAATTGTTTGGCGAGGGCCAGATGAACTTAAAAAGGCGGGAAGCCAATCAGCCGTCATCAATCGGGTTGTTGAGCTCGGTGTTGATGGAATCGTATTGGCGCCTTCAACTGAGTTTGGACTGGCAGATGCGGTTGAAGATGCAATCGCCAAAGGCATTCCGGTTCTCGTCACAGGCGACGGGTTGGGCGACGTTCCGAATATCACGGCTCAGATCGGCACGGACAATTACAACGCGGGAAAACTGGCCGCCACGGAATTGGCAACCGCGATTGGCGAAGCGGGCAACGTGATTCTGCTTCGTCATCTAGTCAACGATAAAAACTCCGAGCGACAAGCACAGGGGTTTCTTGACGGTATCGATGGATATTCCAAAATCAAGATCGTTTCTTCTGATCAGCGTGGTGGTGATTCGGCGTCGACGGCCAAAGCCAAAATCAATGACCTGTTATTGTTGTTTGGTGAGGATTTGGCGGGTGTCTGTGCGATCGATGAACGCAACGCGCAAGGGACACTTGAGGCGCTTCGTGAGAAAGATCTTGTAGGCCAAGTCAAATTGGTCGCGATTGATCCAAACCAAGTTTTGGTTGACGGACTTGCTGACGGCACTTGTTCGGCAATTGTTCTGCAAGACCCCTTCCAAATCGGTTACCAAAGCGTTTTGGTTTTGGTTGACGCCATTCAAGGCAAGCCTGTCAAAGAGTTTCGCTCGACGGGTGAGTTCGTTGTGACGTCAGAGAATGTTGATGACAAAACAATTTCGAAGTTGTTGAAGGATTTCAATCTGTGATCGTTAGCGAAAGCGATGTAGCCGTAGACTTAAAGGCTTTGCCGTTTGAGACAAGTTGACTTCGAATTTGTGGCGATCGCGCTGAAATGGGCGCGTTTTGACCACGGAATGATCAACGACTATCACAGCAGAGTCGTTGATTTCTTCGAAATCTTAACGAGCGGAGGTTTTGAACCTATGAATTAGTCAAGGATTCCACATATGTGAGTTCATCTAACAAGCAGTATCACGCGTCGATAAATGGCAACAAACGGTACTCCTGCCGAATGTTGACGCAATCCA
Organism: uncultured Pirellulaceae bacterium; assembly: GCA_964389585.1. Classification (GTDB taxonomy): domain Bacteria; phylum Planctomycetota; class Planctomycetia; order Pirellulales; family Pirellulaceae; genus Mariniblastus. Next base: position 2,344 of record CAYMFZ010000762.1, read on the forward strand.
TTCTTAATCACTCTTCTTCAGCGTCATCAAATACTCGACGAGATCAACCAGCTCTTGTACGCTCAGATCTTTGTG
>CAYMFZ010000763.1:0-2418 GCA_964389585.1 uncultured Pirellulaceae bacterium
GAATCGGCAGGCCCGCGTCTTGCAGAATCGAAAGCTGACGCGTGAACGTCACCATTTTCTTACCACCGGCTCCACCGATCGCAAATGACTTGCGACTTTTTCCGGAGGATGCCGCAGCACCTTTGGCTTGTTTTTGAACGGCGATCTTGGTCACAAAGTAACCCATGGACCGAATCGTGGCCTGGGCATCATCCTGCGTTGCCGCTTCGATGACGTCTTTGATTTCCTGACCCTGGGGGTCCATCGCTTCAAATTGATAAGTTGGCATTTTCAGCTTCCTTCTTCAGGCTTGTTAGCCGCACTCGAACGAGTTTGGGGGGTTTAAGCTATTACTTGGGTTGGTTTTTTAGTGGGTCGGTTTTGGTAGTTCAATTTAAGCTGCTTCAATTCAGCAGCTTAGTTTGTGTTTTTTGTATCCACGAATCTGACGAATAAAACGAATCATGATGTAGGGGAATTGCTCTCTTTCTTACTCTTACTCTTCAAGCCACCTTCGCTTCGCATCGGGGGCTGGCGCTATTTCACGGAGTGAAATGCCACAATGCCACAATCTTTGCCTCTACTCACTCGTTTCCTAGTTTCAGTTTCCGACTTCATTCGTGCGATTTGTGTTATTCGTGGACAACTTTCTTCTTTAATTTTAAATCTCAGATCTCAAATTTCAGATTGCAAAATCCCTAATCCAAAACAGTTTCTCTAATTACTTCTTCTGCCGTCGTCGTTCCATCAAACACAAATTCGATTCCCATATCACGCAGCAGCTTCATCCCCTTGGACTGAGCTTTGTTTCGCAAATCATCAGTGTTGGCGTTTTCATTGATCATGTCACGCAACTCATCATCCATGATCATCAACTCAAACAAGCCAACTCGTCCCTTGTATCCTGTGTTGCTGCAACTCGAGCAGCCAGCGCCTTTGTAGAACTTCTTGCCAGCCACACCCTCGCGGGTCAGGTCTAGCTCGAAAAGCATATCGTCGGAGACTTCCATTTCCTCACGGCACTCAGCACAAATCCTTCGCACCAATCGCTGGGCCAAAATCGCTTCGACCGTGGCCGTAATCAAAAACGTGGGCACGCCCATGTCTTTCATCCGCGTCACCGTGCTGGGCGCGTCGTTGGTGTGCAACGTGCTGAACACCGTATGGCCGGTCAGTGAAGCCTGAACCGCAATTTCCGCTGTTTCAATATCTCGAATCTCACCAACAAGAATCTTATCTGGATCCTGTCGCAGAATCGCGCGAAGCGCCTTCGCAAACGTCACGTCGATGTCGTGGTTAATCGGAATCTGAATAATTCCGTCGATGTCATACTCAACCGGATCCTCGGTGGTGATCAATTTGTCTTCGATCACATTGAGTTCGGACAAAGCAGAATACAAAGTCGTCGTTTTGCCTGAGCCCGTTGGCCCCGTCACCAAAATAATCCCGTTGGGCTTGGCGATGACTTCGCGAAAGTCCGCCATGATGTCCGCGTTCATCCCAACGTTGTTGAGGTCAAGCGAAACAACCGAACGGTCAAGAACTCGACAGACAACGCTTTCGCCAAACATCGTTGGCAACACGCTGACGCGAAGATCGACAGGGTGACCACCAACCATCAATTCAATTCGACCGTCCTGAGGAAGTCGTCGCTCGGAGATGTTTAGCTTGGCCATCACCTTGATCCGCGTCGTAATCGCGAACGCCAAGTGACGAGGTGGCGGAACCATCTCGAATAGCACGCCATCCGCTTTGATGCGGATTCGAAATTCGTCTTCGAACGGTTCGAAGTGAATATCACTCGCATGATCTTTGATCGCCAGCAGCAACACCATGTTGAGCAACTTACGAACCGGTGCACTTTCTACGAGCTCGTTCACGTCACTCAAGTTGATTGGCCCATCGGCGGCAAGGGCTTCACTGGCACGCTTGAGGCCGTCATCGTTTTCAAGATCGTTAATGATCTTTTCGATGCTTTCAGATTCTTCGTTGAAGTACTTATCAATCGCCTTGAGGATCTGCGCCTCAGTGGAAACGACCAGACGAATGTCATAACCCAAAAAACGACGTAGCTCGTCTTGCATCGACAAGTTTTGCGGATCACAAGTCGCCAACGTCAAAACATTTTCATTGAGTTGCAGAGGAATCACACGGTACAACTGAGCCATCGCATCGGACACGGCTTCGCGTGCTGATTCAGGAGGCACAACGCCTTCGATGTCGACAGGGTTCAGACCAAACTGCTCGCCCAACGCCTGGATGAGTTCGTCATCAGAGATCAAACCCATATCTTCGGCAACACGACCGATCAACGAACCCGGATTCTGGCTTTGCTCTTCAACGAGCATCTCCAGTTGGTCATCGGTAATGAAACCCAAGTCGACAAAAATTTGACCGAGACGTCGAACGGCCATGGCTAATCCCTAGTTTGTGTTTAGT
>CAYMFZ010000764.1:0-2408 GCA_964389585.1 uncultured Pirellulaceae bacterium
GATTGGCTTTGTTGGCCGAGGCGATTCTTTGCATGCCGCCTAAAGCTCAACCGAAAACGGAACTGGTGTCCGCTCCTCAAACTCGGAGGACGGCGGCATGATTGACTCACAGTCTTTTTCGTTTTCGATAACGCTGTTCTCAATTATCTTTAGCGTTCTATTGGTCGTGGCGTGTTTGGTTGTTTCCTGGATTGCTTTGACGCGAACCAACTTCAAACGATCACATGTCATGTTGGAGTTGTTGCGTCTGGGCATGGTGTCGCTGGTCGCACTTGCAATCTGTCAGCCGGAATGGCTTCAGCGTTTTGTTCCATCCGAAGAGCCAGTCGTCGCGGTGGTCTGGGACGAATCGGGAAGCATGGACACGGAAGACGTGTTGGATTCCAGTCAGCCTGACGCGACTTCTGTTTCACGACGAGATTCAATTCAAAGTTTGGTCGATCCCGCGAAATGGGAATCGTTTTCTGATCCGGAAAATCCGAACCGAGTCAACGTCGCGATCGAGCCTTTTTCTTCTTTGCTGACAAATCCCAAACAAGGCTCCGACCTCAACGCGGTCCTTGCGTCAACGATGGAGCAACATTCAAACCTTCGTGCGGTCGTGATGATTTCGGATGGAAGTTGGAACGTCGGCGGCTCGCCAACCGAATCCGCAACCCAGTTACGAATGAAGGACGTTCCCGTTTTCACAATGGCGGTCGGCAGTGACAAAGCACTTCCTGATTTGGAAGTCGCCAGTCTCGACGCCCCGACTTTTGGCGTTGTGAACAAGCCAACGCGAATTCCGTTTTCGATCAACAGTACGATGGCGCGTGACGTCCAAGTGAACATCGAACTTGTTTCTTCTGACGGTGACAACGTTCAGTCGACTTTTCTAATTCCTGCAAACGACAAACTGCAAAAGGCGTTTGTGTGGAGTCCGAAAAAGGTTGGCGAGTACACGCTGACGATCAAAGTCCCTCCTGCGGATGACGAGAGGATTACTGCCAACAACGAATTGTCCGCGCCGATTTCGATTCGTAAGGAGTCACTGAAAGTTCTCGTCGTCGATTCGTTTCCGCGATGGGAGTATCGATACCTGAGGAACGCACTTGCTCGTGATCCGGGCGTTGAAGTTTCATGTTTGCTTTACCATCCTGACCTCGACGCGGTGGGTGGCGGTAAAGACTACATCAAAAAATTTCCGAAAACGTTGGATGAACTTTCAAAGTTCGACGTGATTTTTCTGGGTGATGTTGGTGTTGGCGATGGTCAATTGACGGGTGAAGATTGCAGAAACATTAAGGGACTCGTCGAGAATCAGGCGACCGGCTTAATCTTGATGCCAGGATTTCGCGGCCGTCAGCTTTCGTTGATGGAGACGCAGTTGAGTCCGTTGTTTCCAGTTTTGTTTGACATGCGTCAGCCTCGTGGTTGGGGAAGTCGAGTTCCGGCGGAGCTTCAATTGACCGAGTCCGGCAGCCAGAGTTTGTTGACGAAACTTGCGGACTCGCCCAAGGCGAACACGGCGGTGTGGCGAGGTCTTCCTGGTTTCCAGTGGTACGCTCCTGTGTTGCGTGCGAAAGTCGGTTCTCAGGTGTTGGCCGTTCACGCGAGTGAGTCCAACGAGAACGGACGGATCGCGTTGTTGGCGACTAAGACATTTGGATCAGGCAAAATTTTGTTCATGGGAACCGATGGTGCTTGGCGTTGGCGCGAGGGCGTCGAGGACAAATATCATTATCGGTTTTGGGGGCAGGTCGCACGTTGGATGGCGTACCAGCGAAATATGGCCGGCGGCGATTCAATGCGGTTGTTCTATTCGCCAGACCGACCGCGCACCGGTGAGACGCTTTCGTTAAACGCGAATGTGATGGCACTCGATGGGGAGCCACTTCAAAATGGAAACGTCAATGTGCAAATCGTTGCACCTAGTGGCAACACACAAACGGTTAAGCTGTCGGCGCAATCGGATGAAGAGCAGTGGGGTTTGTTCTCTGGTTTCTTTGTTCCTGAGGAAAATGGCGAGCATTTCGCAACGGTGACTTGTCAAGAAACGGGTGCGAGTTTGGATACAAAGATCAGTGTTCAGGGCTTGGAGCGAGAAAAAATTGGGCGACCTGCGAATCTGGAGTCGCTCGGCGAGATTGCGGCAATCACGCGTGGTAAGATGGTTTCAGCGGATCAAATTCAGGATCTAATGGATGCTATCAAGGATTTGAAAGAGCCGGAGCCGCAAATTAAGCGAATTCGTTTGTGGGCGCATCCGATTTGGGCTGGCACAATGATATTGCTGTTGGGTTTGTTCTGGGTTGGGAGGAAACTGGTTGGGTTCATTTGAGCCTTCACATTCATTGAGGCAAAAGCGAAATTCTTAATCTTAATCCCCGAGACAAGTTGATGGTTAGTTGGTTTGAAGAGTAAGAGTA
>CAYMFZ010000765.1:0-2403 GCA_964389585.1 uncultured Pirellulaceae bacterium
AAGCAAGAGGTCGGCGAATTTTTGACGATGTCGAGCTCCAGCTCGCCCGCCAAGATCTCAAGGAACACTACCTGGGATAAACAACAGTGAGCCGTAGGCGCTAGCCTCGGGCCGGAACAACCAGCAAAACAAGCCACTCGCTTCAACTGACCCGAGGCTAGCGCCAACGGCTCACAAGTTTTGGGATAGGTTCTAAGACTAAAAACTGTGCGAGCTTAATCTTTCGAGACCGCCATCCGTTTCTCTGCCACCTGTTTTACCGCTTCCTCGTCATAGAGCGGAAGATAGCGGTAATAGACTTCCAAAATCATCACCGCCATCGCCGTCGTATAAAGTCGTCCACCGACTTGCCCGTGATGGTCGTGGAAATACCAGCTACCGGCACGATCCGTACTGCTATCGACCTGCATTTGAATCAAGTAATCACGCTGTTCCTTGTTCCAGTCTGGCCAAGCTTCATCATGTCGATGATGCAAAACCTGCGTCGCGTAAAAGTTGAAATACATGTCAGTTTTTGAAGGCCCATGATCCGCCAGAAAGCGAGTGCTTTGTTCCTGGGTACCCTGATCCAACTCGGCACCGAGGTACATTTTTGAAAGCACGCCCACCGCGGTCATCGTTGGAAGTTCGCCCGGCTCTAGATAGCCGAATCCTTGACTCGGAGCAGCCATCGATTCCACAAAATCTTCCGCCAGCGAATAAGTGACTTCGCCCGATTTGAAACCTGAAAGTTCACAACTCTTGAGCGCCATGATTTGCCAGCCAGTCACGCTCAAGTCACCTTTTTGCTGAGCGTTATATCGCCATCCGCCTTTTTTATGTTGGGCAAGCTCAATGTAACCACGTGCTTTATCAACTGGGCCGGTCAATCCAGTGTCGTTGGTCATCGAAAGCGCCTCGCTCAAAGCGATCGTCGCAATCGCGTGAGCATACATTCGTGACGATCCCGAAGTCATACTTCCGTTGGGTTTCATCACCTTGACCAAATAGTCGAGCCCTTTTTTGACTTCAGTTTTGTATTGACCTGTCTTGTGTGTGTAACCCGCACCCAGCAAAGCCATCAACGCCATTCCTGTTGCGCCGGTGACGGCTTCTTGTTGTCCCTCGTTTCCGCAATCACCATTGCACTTTCCATCGTCATGAAGAAAGTGCCAACTGCCATTCTTACGCTGGTGCGAAACGATCCATTTCAATCCCAGCTCAACCGCCAATTCACTTTCGCGCGTACCACCCATTCGGCCAGCAAGACTCGCTCGCGTGTCGCCTGTCCTGCCAGCTAATCCACCACCAGTTGGCAAAGTGCCAGCTTCCGCTGGCTCAGTTATCGTCTCGGCCGGCGTTGGATCGGCGTCACTCGTAACCATGTTGGGCGCGACAACTGGAACGTTGGCCGCATCAATTTGACTGTCGCGCGAAGTTTCATCGTGAATCAAGTCAATTGGAGATTCATTCTCATTGGGAATATCAATCTCAATCGGAACGGTTTCGATCTTGGCCGGTTTGGCTTGGGTTGGCGTCGAATCAATCGAAGCAACGATGCTGATGTGAGGTTTAGGTTTGCGAATCGTGAACGCGACTAAAGCAAGAATCAAAAAGATCGCGACGTGAACCGTTAGGCTGACCAAAAATGACGAAAGTGGATGGCGACTTCTTTCGATTCTTTCACGGATCGTAAAGGACGTTGGCGAATCAAGATCCGAAGTCGCGGTAACGCTTGATTGAATCAGTTCATCGTCAACGACATGAGTCGGCTTAAGAAAGTCCCCAAGTGGATCAGGTGCAGGCTTCCAACGTTTCTTGGGTTGAACCGAGCCTTCAGTTTGCGGGTCGTCTGAATTTTCTTTCGGTGAAGTCGGTTCCGAGGAGTCTCGATCGTTCGTCCGCTTTTTAGGTGGTTCTAGATGTTCGCGCGGTGTTTCGATCACACGCGGAGGTTTTGAGCCGTCACGTCGGATGATGGGCGTGACTGTCTTGAGCTTGGGAACAACCGGTTCGGACGAACTATCAGTCATCGACGAAGGCATGACAGACCCGGGGCGTGGCAAAGGCGACCGACTCGGATCTGGTTGCTTCGTCATGGGAAGTCCTGGTTCAGGCGAACTTGTTAACGTTCGTTGAATCTACTGCTACTTTAAATATAGTTTGCGATCGGTTCTTAATCCCATCCAACCGGCTCATGAATCGAGATGCCGTGATAAAAACCGCGTTTTAGCGCTGAATGTTGTCCAACGCGCCCCTGTACTGCGGAACGAATTCCGTTTCTTGGTTCGTTCTTCGTTGTGAAGACTGCGGAGCAATCGGATCAATGACCGCGGGCAACGCAGAAGTGAAAGTCGACTCGGTGGTCATTGGAAACGCTTGGTCCGAAATAGGCTGTTGAACGTCTCCTGTCACTTCATTTCC
>CAYMFZ010000766.1:0-2403 GCA_964389585.1 uncultured Pirellulaceae bacterium
ATGAAGGCAAATATATGAAGCAGCCTTTCGGATTCAACGCCCATCCATTCAAAGATAGGAGTAATCAAGTGTGCGAAGGCAGGCTCTCCAACGTAACCAAGTGCCAAAGACGCCATCGTGATTCCAAGCTGACAAGCCGATAACGAGTGGTCCAATCGGCGCGCAAGCCATTTCGCCATTTTGGCAAACGGTTTGCCTTCGCGAACCATTTTATCGATTTGGCTCATTCGGACTTTGACCAGCGCAAACTCCGCGGCGACAAAGAACCCATTTAGCGCCACCAGCACAGCAGCAATGAGAAGCATGATCCAAGGACTCAAACCCGTCGTTTCACCCGTTGGATCCCCAGAAGCCAACAGGCCGGATTCCAATAAAGATTGACCAACAACGTAAAATCCGTTCATTAACTTTCCTGTTCACTTGATTGAATAAGATCCATCATTTTGCACTACATCACAAACGTAATAAAGATGGCAAGGCCGATAAACAAGCGTACGCCGACTCTTGATACCGTGGCATGCCAATCCAGCACCTGAATCAAGCGTGCCGTAGACCGTTCACAATATTCGTACGGGACGCTTGCCATGCAGGAAGGATCCCAGCAAGCAAACCTGTCACTGCCGCGACAGCCAACCCAGTAAGCGCCAAATTAACAGACGGCGAGAACGCGATAGTTACTGCTTCGGCTCCAACTGACATACTGCTGTACTTCAACATCAACAACGCCGCGCTCACGCCAACAACCCCGCCAATCAGCGAAAGCAGAAAACTCTCTGCCATCACCAACTGAAACACCTTGGCTCCGGAATACCCCAACGTTTGAAGGACTGCGTGTTCCGTCACTCGATCTTGCACCGACATCACTGTCGTCGTGGCCACCAAAGCCAATACCAAACCGACGCACGCCAAACCTAGATAATGTGCCATCCCAATCAGTTGCGTTAGATCGCCCAAACTTTTCGCTTGGAATACCCCCTTGGGTCGCGTGTCAGTCTCAACTGGTCCTTGCTTGTAACGATCATCAATCGTTCGGCAAATCAAATCCGCATCCGCTGACTCGTTCAACAAAACCTCCAACTGAGTCACCGTGCCGACCAGATTCATGCCCTTGCTTCGCTGCAAAAAATCCAGATGCGAATAGATGTAGTTTTCTTCCGCCGGATCATCCGCGTCAAAAATCCCAGCAACAACCACACTCAAATCGCCAATCGAAAACTTGTCGCCAACTTTGACGCTGCGTCGATTGGCAACGGCCCGTCCCATGACAGCCGAATCCTGATTGGACTCAAACTCTTCCCAGGATCCATTCAACATTTCAAAATCTGGTCTCGCGACGCGTAACTTCTTCGGAGGCACGCCGTAGAAAACAACAACGTCCAGACTGGCGCGGCAGTTGTTGGTAAAGACTTGAATCGGAATGACTTCGCGGACACCATTCACTTTCAAGATCTCTGATTCATAATCCTGGGGTAAATGGCTTGTCGCCGGGCAAAACTTGTTTGCCTGAAACGCGACGAGCGAACGCTTTTCGGATTGCCGGTCTTGCAAATCATTCATGCCTTGCTGGACGCTTTCGACAAAGCAAAACACAAACAGCGCGACGGCTGAACCGCTGACCGTAAGAATTGTTCGAGAGCGATGCCGCCAAAGCGTTTTCAAAACGTAGGGGATGAGTTTGATCATACGCTTGCAACTCCCTGTTCGACGAGCTTTCCTGCTACCAACTTGAATTGCCGATCTGCAATTTGTGCAGCTTCCGCATCATGCGTCACCATCAATAGTGTCGTGTTGAGTTCTTTGTTCAATCGTTTAAGCAGCTCCAAAATCTGCTCAGAGGTTTCGGGGTCAAGATCCCCCGTCGGCTCATCCGCCACAACGACTTTGGGATTGGCGACGATCGCTCTGGCGATTCCCGCCCTTTGTTCCTGGCCACCGGACATCTGCCGAGGATAGTGATCAGCCCGATCAAGCAAATCAACGGCACCCAACGCGATCTCTATCCGCTTTCGTCTTTCGCTCCGGTTCATCGGAAGCAACAGCAACGGCATCTCGACATTCTCGTACGCCGTCAAAACCGGAATCAAATTATGAGTCTGAAAAATGTAACCGATATTCGCCGCCCGCCATTTCGCAAGTTGCGTCCGCGAAAGCTTTGTAATGTCAGTGCCGTCGATCAAGACAGCACCTTCATCCGGCCGGTCGATGCTTGCGATCACGTTAAGCAAAGTCGACTTGCCCGTTCCACTGGCTCCCATCAGCGAAATAAACTCGCCCGGCTCAATGTCGAGCGTAACACCATCAAGTGGTTTGATCGTTTGACCACCCTTGTGATAGTGCTTGGATAGATTCTTAATTTCAACAAGTGCCATTTTCAGTCGCCTTTTTGATTGACCTATTCAACGC
>CAYMFZ010000767.1:0-2399 GCA_964389585.1 uncultured Pirellulaceae bacterium
CGGCTCACTATCACATGGAATTTTACGGTCACCATAGTTATGGGATAGGCTCTAAATGCCCTGCAGGCTCAGCCCACAAATTTAAAGTGAGTGCCATTGGGCGCTAGCCTCGGGCAGGGACAACCAGTAAAACAAACCACTTGCTGGACTGGCCCAAGGCTGGCACCAACAGCTCACAAGTTTTGGGACGCGGCAATGGCCCCCTGATATCCGTGCTCTTAGTCTCGCGCCGGGCCTTTCTCCGAACGTCCGGAAGCCATCCGCATTCAACTTCCGCGACCGACATCCCATGACGTTTCGATGTCACCACCAGATTGATTCACGAACCTAGCCAACACGAACAACAGATCACCCAGTCGATTCAGGTAAACCAACTCGCTTGATAAATCCATCTTCAATTCTTCGTTCATCAACTCGACCAGATCCCGCTCGGCGCGTCGGCAAACCGAACGAGCCAAATGCAAAGTTGCCCCCGCTCGATTGCCGCTTGGAAGTATAAAAGCCGTGAGCGCCGGCAGCTCAGATTGAAATTGATCAATCGCTTCTTCAATCTCCACAGAACGACTCACTGGAAACTCAGGAATCTTCTTTGATTCTCCCAAACATGCCGCGACTCGACTGCCCAAATCAAAGAGATCGTGCTGAAGCCGAACAAATACTGGCTCAAGCTGGTCAAACAAATCAGCTGACAACTCACCAAGTCGCAGTTCGGCACGCACCAAACCGAGAAACGAGTTGGCTTCGTCGAGTGATCCGCAAACATTAATGGCCAAGTGAGATTTTGAAACTCTCACGCCACCGAGCAATCCCGTCTCGCCTTTATCGCCTGTCTTGGTATAAATTTTCATTAGGTTCTAGAGCTAATATATGAACTGAATAAAGGAAATTGTTTGCGTTAAACTTTTTCCAACGAACATCGTTGGTTAAAATTTGATCACTACTTCCAAGTGGATTACGAGTCGCCAGCAAAGGATTTTGGAATGGCAAAGAGAATGGCAAAAATTAAATCGTGCGGATTCTTGATTTTCAAGGACGATCCTAGTCCATCTTTTCTGTTGATGCGACACACCAGCCGATGGGACTTGCCGAAAGGCCACGTCGACGGGGACGAGAAGAATCGCGAGTGTGCGCTTCGTGAACTCGAAGAAGAAACAGGCATCACGGAAAACGACATCGATATTGATGAAGAGTTTAAGTTCAAGCACAAGTACTACGTCAAAAACAAACGTACTAATGGCGAATCGAAAAAGAAAAAGCTCATCATTTATCTCGCTCGTCTGATCAATCCTGTCGAAATCATTCCAACGGAGCACGAAAGCTTCGAGTGGATGCCATGGAATCCTCCTCACAAGATTCAGGAAAAAACAATCGATCCGCTACTGAATGCGGTTAACGAACACTGGACGCAACAAAAGGATGTGGCTTGATCAAATCATTTTCAGTCACCCACAATCTCGTTGATATTCATCAGCGAAAGATTTTTCCCGCCAAGATCACTGTCGCGGACGGAAAGATTTCAAAGATCCAGTCGGTCGAGCAAGCTGAGAAATTCGTCATGCCGGGCTTCGTCGATTCGCACATCCACGTCGAAAGCTCGATGTTGCTGCCAAGCGAATTCGCGCGGGCAGCAGTTGTTCACGGAACCGTTGCAACTGTTTCCGACCCGCACGAAATCGCGAACGTCTGCGGTATGGAGGGCGTTGAATTAATGCTTCGCAATGCCGCTCAAACGGGTTTCAAGTTTTGCTTTGGCGCGCCGGCCTGCGTTCCGGCTACTCCGTTCGAAACAGCCGGATCAAGACTGGATGTCGACGACGTGGCAAAACTCTTGGAAGATCCTCGAATCGGTTACCTTAGCGAGATGATGGATTTTCCTGGCGTCCTCAATCGGTCGCCAGACGTAATGGCAAAAATCAAATCAGCCAAAGCCAACAACAAACCGGTCGACGGCCACGCACCTGGTTTGCGAGGCGAAGAAGCGGCGGCGTATTTCGGCGCGGGGATCTCCACCGACCACGAGTGTTTCACCAAAGCCGAAGCCCTCGACAAACTTGCCGTCGGTTGCAAAATCGCAATCCGAGAAGGCTCGGCCGCGCGAAACTTTGACGCACTTGAATCCTTAATCGATGAGTATCCGGACCAAGTGATGCTGTGCAGCGACGATATGCATCCTGACGAGTTGCTGCTTGGTCATATCAACCAACTGGCCGCTCGCGCCGTCAAATCGGGGCGCGATTTGATGAACATCCTGCAAACGGCCTGCATCAATCCGGTCGAGCATTACTCACTCGACGTTGGAATGCTTCGCGTCGGCGATCCCGCTGACTTTATCGTGGTAAATGATCTCACTGATTTTCGCGTTGAGGAGACTTACCTCGATGGAACCTTGGTAGCAAAAG
>CAYMFZ010000768.1:0-1611 GCA_964389585.1 uncultured Pirellulaceae bacterium
AACTTCACCTGATTCAGATCCAAAAATTATCGTTGATGATGATTGGAAATCTCAAGTTGAACAGGAAAAGGAGCAACTGAAACAGCAATCCCAAGCCGAACCCACAGCGGCTGAAGGCGAGGCTGAATCTCAAGAGCTTCCCCCTGCGACATTCTTGGTATTGATGTCGACGTTGGCGACTCAAGCCATGGCGGCGATGGGTCTTATTCCTGATCCAATGACGGGCACGCCAAACGTAAACCTTCCCATGGCAAAGCACTTTATTGACTTGCTTGCGATGCTTCAGGAAAAAACAAAGGGCAACTTGACCGACGAAGAAGAAAACCATTTGCGTGATGGACTTCATCAACTTCGTATGATTTATGTATCTTCAGACAAAGCGTCACCAACAACTGAAGAACCTCCAAAAAGTTCGATTGAATTGCCCTAAAAATGTATTTGCTTCCCCATTATTGTTGGCTATAACATTGGTCGTCTCAATTTTGAAAAAAGTAAGTTGCAATGCCTCGAACGTTGACTTCAATATCAAAAAAAAGAAGAACTAGCAAGTCTTCGAAATCGGCGTATACACCGACGTTGACATTTGAAGACGGTGGGATTTATTTGCCGGCATTCATGGGTGGCGTTATTACTACGCTGCTCGTGTTGATGCTGGTTACAAACCAATTTAAGACATCCAAAGTCACCAAGAATGTCCTCGAATCGGCAGACGCTGGCGACGCAATTGAAGCGGTCGGCGACGTTTCTTCAGAAGATTTCGATAGCATTCTTGAATCTGGCAATCGTGAACAGCTTGGTGGAATTCTTTCAAGTTTGAATTTGTCGGCACGTCAGCAGACAGATGTGCCGTCACAAGTTCAGTTCAACCGTCGCCGAGTTTCCGTCGCTAACAGGTTGCTGACTAAACCGCTCAATCAAGATCAGCGAACCCTGGCGATCAATTCAAAAATTCAGGCTTTGTCTACCGTCTATGCTCTTGATTTGGTTCACGGTTTGCGAGAGCCCAATGTCGCTGAAACGCTAAAGTCGGCTGCGGGTGAGTATATCAATGACGGAAACAAGCAGATCTCGCGCACGGCGAAAATGGCGATGCTGAAGCACGACGCCTTTGAGCTCGCGAAAAAAGATCGTCGTCCAAACCTGAAGCCTATTTCTGGTCAGATAGTAGGTCTGCTGGGTGAATATCCAGATGACGACATGATGATTGCAACGATCAAAGTGCTGGTTGGATATCTGAACGAGCAAAACTCGAATCATGGATACGAGTTGATGAGGGAGATAAATTCCGAATCAGAAAATTTTGACTCCCCGAAAGTAATGGAATTGATCCAAGATTTTTCTGACGAAGCAAAGATGAGCGAAGTCGAGTTTGACTTGACGTTTGAAAATCGTTGGATCAATGGAAAAATTGGTGAGGCGGAAATCGTTAAAAAGGCCAACGAGTTGTTGTTGGATCCAGACATTGGCACTCAAGTGATTGTTCGAGTCGGAAGAGCAGCAAATTGGTTTGAACAAGAAGGCAAATACGACAAAGCTCGTTCGATCTATCAAACGATGGAAAATGGCGCGGACAATAAATTAAATCCGGACGTCGCTGATTTGGCAAAAAAA
>CAYMFZ010000768.1:1621-2390 GCA_964389585.1 uncultured Pirellulaceae bacterium
ACTGGGCGAGCGATTGTCTGATTGGCTTGAATCTTGTTGATCAAAAAATTGATATCAAAGGACGGCTACACTCGGGCCAAGCGTTTGATTTGGATATGATTGAAAAACGTGGTGCGGTAATCGTTTTTTGGACAACCAAGAACAAGACATCCGTCGATTCGCTTTCGCAAGTCAGTCAAGCAACCTCCGCGTGGCGCAAAAAAGGCGGCGTCGTGTTTGCCGTGAATGTCGACGAACAACCAGATTCTGCGATACAGTCGATGGTATCCAGGTTGAAGAGTATACAATTCGTTGGAAACGGATCGTCAATCTTTGATCAGTTCCCCACGCATGTTGTCCCTCGCGCGATTTTTGTGAATCGCAAGGGCGTTGTCATTGATATCAATGTGCCGATCACCGACATCGAAACCGAAATAGCTTCTCAGCTTTCCAGCCAACAGTAGCTTTGAGGTGGACTTCCTATTGGAATCCACCATCCGAACCTGACTATTTCGTCGATGTTGGAACGAATGTCGTTCGCGAACTTTTTGCCCGTTTCGTCGGTATCGTTTCAATGGACGCAATAAATTCCGAGCCAGCGAATTCGATGATCGCCTTAATGAAGTTTGAAAGAAGCTGGCTTTGATAGCGGTACGGATTCCAGCAGATCGCGATCTTGCGAGTCGGTTTGTCTCGATTAAGTGAACGATAGACAAGCTTTCCACCCAAGTCGTCGCCAGTCGCAATTTTTGGCACGAACGAAAGTCCGTGCCCCAGCGCAACAAGATGC
>CAYMFZ010000769.1:0-435 GCA_964389585.1 uncultured Pirellulaceae bacterium
AGGTAGGGCGAACCATCATCGGCTTGGCCGGCATCGAGGACTTTTGCAATGTTCGGGTGATCCATCATTGCCAGCGCCTGACGCTCGGCTTCAAATCTCGCGATAAACTGCTTGTCTGCTTTTCCGGGTTTGATTTTTTTTAAGGCAACCCGTCGCCGAACTGGCTGTTCTTGTTCGGCCATCCAGACATTGCCCATCCCACCTTGGCCGAGAATTTGAAGAAGCTTGTAGGGCCCGATTTGTCGTAGCTCAGAATCTGAAAAATCATCTGAATCGTGGTCTCGCATTTCGTCAAGAAGCGATTGTTGCAGTTGAAAATCAGACGTTTCTTTTGCAGGGTCTAATTTAGATGCTTGATGGAAAGCCGTTTCTTTCACATCGCTTTTTGCCAAAATTTGTTTTGCATACTCGACTGCTTTGGACCCCAAGGCCCCG
>CAYMFZ010000769.1:445-2377 GCA_964389585.1 uncultured Pirellulaceae bacterium
CATTTGGGTCGATGTTGTTGCCAGACTTTTTCAGGTATTCGATCTCAATCGCAATCAAAGCCTGAATTAAGCGCTCGCGTTGATCGCTGCGAACCCCGTTAAGGTAATCCGAAATGACTGTTTTTTTACGAGCCTGTAAATCATCTTCGAACCGGTCGCAGATCGCGTTGAAGTTCCTAGCTGGTGTGTTGGGTGAGTCCATTGAGTGCCTGTCAATTGCAACTTTTTGAATCGGAGTGAGAGCGACTACCTCTCAATGAACAATTCCTCGCCGTTCCCTCACTCAATCTTTTGATTGAGAAACAAATGTTGAAAACAGCGTTAATTTAAGACAGCTATGGTAACATTTGCGAGTCATGATCCGCTAATACAAAGGCCAAAATGGACGAACACGAGACTTCAGTTTCCCAGTGCATTGAAAGCGTGCAGAACGGCGATTCGGAAGCATTTGAACGACTAGCAAATATTTTCCTTCCTGCGGCCATTCAAAATGCAAGAAATGCCACAACGGGCGCTCCCAACCAGTTTGAGTCAGAAGAAATTGCAAATAGTGCTCTTAAATCGTTGTGCATTGGAATCCGAAATGGAAAGATAAGTTTCCAAGGCGATAAACAGTTATTCGCCCTCTTGAAGCAAATCGTCGTTAGAAAAGTGAAAAGACTATGGAAGTACTACTTGGCAGATAAGAGGGGGATTCGTCAGAAAGTCGATCCATCTAACAATTCAGGTTTCGAACTGCCGCTACTTGATTTGTGTAAAGCAACCAACGGCAATAGCGTGTTTGTCTCGGACCGGTCGATTTGCTTGGATGCGAACGAGCAAATGATTGCCGAGCAAGTGTTGTCGATGTTAGCTCCTGAACTGAAAGGGCTTTTTACCGAGTTAGTGATGTCTTTAGATGAGCACCCGCGAAGGGCACTCCTCCTCCTGTTGAATGAAGACCTGACGGATGCCGAATTGGCGCAGAAATTGGGACGCGCGGTTTCCTCGGCGGAACGCTACAAGAAACTTATCCGTGATACGCTCAGTGATCTTGCAAGCAAAAGCTAAACTCTCATATTGCGGATTCTCGAACAGCGATTGAACTTCGTCGATACGGTCCATCGCCGCTGTGGATTTGAGTGAAATTATTCTCACGTTTTTTCTAAGGCCCAATTGCGAGCAGCTTTTTAGTCTCATCAGGTGCATCAAACTTGACCGCCCAATCGTAGGGCGTTTCTCCCAGGTCGTTTGTTAACGTTTTGTCGGCTCCGGCATCAAGCAGCATTTGAATTTGCACTGGATCCCAATTGCCAGCGGAAAAGTGCAAGGGTGTCTCGCCATTCATTCGCCACGGCTTGCATCCTTCGTACTTTTTATCGCCGCTTGGCATGCGACCGTTAACATTGGCCCCTGCGTCGATAAGCACCCGCACCGTCTCGCGAAACTTTTCCGGCCACGCTCCGCGCGAATCTTGCTTGTGACCTCGAAGACGACCGCGACTTCCACAGGCATCCAACAACATTCGATCCTCGACTTTGTAGCCTCGATCAAACCAGAACTTCAGCGACTCGGTATCGCCGATGTAAGCCATCAAGCCAACGTTGGGTTTGGCTTCCACGCCCAAGTCGTCGATCAAGTAAGCGGCCACTTCTGGTGAAGCCAACTCGACCGCGTCAACGAGTTTTGACTTGTCGTAACCCGTTTCAATCATCATTTTCACGATCGACAAGTTGCCCGCTTGAGCCGAAATCCACAGCGGATTGCGGCTGCGATGGCCCATGCGACCATCACGCCGGCGATCCATCGTAACTTGATGCGCTAAATGCGGATGAGCCGCCAGCAACTTGCGAACCGTGCGTTCATCGCCAGCTTCGATTGCCAATTGCCATCGCAAGCCAAGATCGTTGGTGGTCTGTTCGAAGGGAATGGGCGATTCATCAAGATGAGGCA
>CAYMFZ010000770.1:0-2375 GCA_964389585.1 uncultured Pirellulaceae bacterium
GAAAACTGAAAACTGAAAACTGAAAACTGAAAACTGAAAACTGAAAACTGAAAACGCGAATTTCGAATTTGAAATACTGAACTCAGTCGAAAACTAATCGAGACCTTCAACCTCACCCCCAGCTCGCGTGCAAATCGCGGCCAAGACTTGCAAGTCCATTTGCTCGTTCAGAAAATGCACACTCCCATCACATAGGGCAGCGTTCGCGCCTTGCGAGTGTTCGCTTCGAATGTCATTTTCAAAACTGGGTGCTTGATTGATGGGAAAAGCTTGATCAAAAATGTTTCGACCGTTGATCCATTGCCCATCGCGCCATCCTGAGTCTTCCGCCACGATCAAAGTATTCGAAGAACCGTCCGTTACATCCCGCAAAGCGACGGCTTGATCGTTCAGCATCGTTCCCTTGGGCGGATCGTTACGCGAGCTGATTCGCTCACCAAAAATTCCACCGTAGTCACATGGTCCTCGACCATCAGACAACATTCGGCCTCGCAAACTGCTGGGACAAATAAACACATCAATGATCGCCGCCCCACCCTCAGCGTTTTCTGGGCTGTCGAAAGGCGTATTCACATCGAGTTGTTCAAATACATTTTGCTGCTCGATATAGGGCAGAAGAAAAACGCTCCAGGCAAGCTGTCGTTTCGATAGATCATTTCCTGCACGCCATTCGAGAGCGCCAACGGGAAACTGGTGATGGGCCGAATGGTATGACTGAAGACCAATCGCGATTTGTCGCAAATTATTTGCGCATGCCGTTCGATGCGCCGCCGCACGAACTTGTTGAACCGCGGGTAGAAGCATTCCGATTAGGATGCCAATGATCGCGATCACGACCAGCAGTTCGACCAATGTAAACGCGCAGCGGTCGCGCACATTGGGCTGAGTTTCGAATGAAAACATAACGGCAATTCAAGTTCGGACTTGTTCGTCCCGCGCAGAACAAAGTCAGATGTTCGAATGGGCAGGTATTCTGACTTCCGGCAAACTCGATTCGCCTTCTCATCGCAACGATAGTTCGTGCGACAATGGCTGAAAGATTGAATCGTTTTTGCGCCGGTTACAGCGGCGGGGCCGTTCCAGAATTTCACTGGATTCCCTTTAACCAAGTGGCAAACGCCCACTCAGTCACCTTTCGAGAAGCACTTATCGTAGCTAGTTGGTTTCGAATTGCGAGGTGTGTCAGTCTTTTAAGATTCGAATTGTGCCACCGCGACTAATCAAATCAAGTGCCGCCTGCCGTTGGCGATCATCGAGTGCCGCTGTCGGACGCTGCCAACTGTGATGTCGAATGCCCTCGGGAAATGCCATACCGCTCCAACTACGTTCCGGATGACCAAGCGATTTGAACGAGATGCTGTTATCCTCGAGAAAATCATCATCGACGTTCGTGAAAATGCTGCCGCAAAGTGTGTTTGCATAAAGCGGAACACGCTTGAATTCTTCGGCATCGCCCACGACCTCAATCAAGCCACTTTCAGTCACTAAACGATGCGTCTGTTTCTCATCGAGACATTCGTCCAAATTGATCCAAGTGTCACCGAACTCATTTTTCACATTCACAGTACCCTTGATCTTGGACAATCGTAAATCGGTTCGCAAAAACCAAGCTTTGACGTTGCCTTTAATTGTGCTCATTCGCGTCGTGGCCGTCGCGAAATGGCGCGCGTGGCGAGTGCCATTGCTATGCATCATACCGCTGTTAACGAATTCCTTCGTTGCGATGAAGTCGACATTGCCACTCACATTGGTCAGCTTTCGAATGGGGACTTGGTCAATCACGACGTCCCCTTGGACTCCGCGGACTTCAAACGAGCCGTCGTACTCTCGGTTTTTCGAAGCGTCGGTCGTCAGGACTAGATTCGAATTCAGCCCAATGATGTCAACTTTCTCCAGGCAGCCGAGTACCGCGACCCACTCGCAAGTTGGAAGATAAACCGTCAAGTTCGCTTGGCGTCGCGTTTGCGAAAAGTGTGTGGCGCCTTGGTCTGGCAAAACAATCTTCATCAAGATTGATCGGTTGCCTTTCCTAAGTCCCTCAAGCTTGAGCGAATTGCATTCGACTCCTTGAAATGACGAGTACTTTCTATGGCTTTCGGATCGCAATTGCTCACGGAAGGAAATGTCTTCCGGAGTCATTTGTTTTCCATTTTCAGTTTTCAAGAACTGTCGAAACTCTTTTTCTTGTTGCTCGATCGTTTTTCCAACCAATGTTTCCACCGATCCGAATTCATGAACTAACTTGATTTGATCGAATTCTTCCTGCTTCGGTTCTTCGTTGGAAAGGATGGTTTTCTCAAGAACACATTTGATTCCCGGCCCTTTCCAGCTTCGAATGCGAACGTTGTCGCCTACAAGAATAACTCGTTTCTCGT
>CAYMFZ010000771.1:0-2368 GCA_964389585.1 uncultured Pirellulaceae bacterium
CATTTGGACAAGTACATCATCCGAGACGACGTTCAGCTTGAAGACGCGTCAGAAACGCATTCGCAGACGTTTATTTGTGGAAGCGATTCCATCACAGGTTTGGATGACTTCCTAACTAATCCGCTTGCTTTGAACCAAGTCCAACTTTTGTCCCTCCACGAGACCGAGGTGATCGCGGCACAGGTTGAAGTTGCCGGATTTGGAACGCTTCTCGTAATCGAAACATCAAATCAAGATGCTCTCACTCAGAAGTTAGTCGATTCCAACATTGCTGAATGCAGCGAGGAAGCCTTGTTGATCGTCCGCATTGAAAATCAGACACCATGGTTCGGCAATGACATTGACGACCGAAACTTGCCACAAGAACTTCAGCGCGACGAAAAAGCAATCTCATTCAATAAAGGCTGCTACCTTGGCCAAGAAACGGTTGCGAGAATCGACGCAATTGGTCATGTAAATCATTGGCTGGTTGGATTGAAGTTCTCCGAGCCCAACAATGCTGCCATCGAC
The DNA here is from genome assembly GCA_964389585.1 of uncultured Pirellulaceae bacterium. GTDB lineage: Bacteria > Planctomycetota > Planctomycetia > Pirellulales > Pirellulaceae > Mariniblastus. The sequence goes on from CAYMFZ010000771.1 coordinate 511, forward strand.
GGTGAACTATCGGTTGGAGAAAAGCAAGTCGGACGAGTGACCTCGGTCTCACCAACTCCCGATGGCAACGGAACAATTGGGCTCGGTTTTGTTCGTCGGATGCATGCCAAAGAGGGCGCCGTGCTAACAATGACGGATGGAACCGCGACAGTGATCAAGAAAATCTAGTGACCCAACAGACTTGAAGTGAACGAGGCCATGTTTTCCTTCGCAGAGCATGCCCACGCAAGCGAGGGCATGGCACCCACAAGAGCTGGTCACCTTGGTATCAACACACTACAGTTCACCGACGCAATTCAGCTCACCGGCGCAACTCAGTTCACCGACGCAACTCAGTTCACCGACGAAACTCAATTCACCGACGAAACTCAATTCACCGACGAAACTCAGTTCGACAGGCCACACAATCATTTTGACTGTTCGGCAGCCGGCTCTTTTGCAGCGGAGTCTTCGGTCACGCGGTTGGCGATCTCCCGCATTTGCACAATCAAAGCCTCGACTGACAAATCATCGGCCGGCACGTTGACAGAAACCTCGCGCGGCATCTTCGTCATCGCTGATTGATAAGTCTTGTCATAGTAGGTCAACACAATCTCGATCGCCGTTCGGACATCACCATTTTCAACAGACCTGATCGCACGTTGAGTTTGCTCGCCACCTAGCCGTTTCTTAATTTTGCCAATCGCAAAAATTAGATCCTCCGGCGGAAGATCTCCATAATCGGCCATCAAATGCTCGACTCGATTTTCAACACTGCGATCAATCACCACCGCTGGTGCGTTTCGAATTTGTTCGCAAACTTGATTGTCGACGACGACCGAGCCGATCCGATTGCCTTCGTCTTCGATCCAAACCGGACGGTTCAGATCAAGTTGGTCGATATCGCGAAACAATTGATTTTCGAAATGCTCTGTCCTTGGCTGACCTCCCTGGCTGATCCCGCCGAACGCGGAGCCGCGATGGTTGGCAAGTCGTTCCAAATCAAGGACTTGTTCGCCGGCGTCTTCGAGTTGATTTAGAACCAGCGTTTTTCCAGCGCCGGTAAAGCCACTAACGACGACCATTTTCAACGGTCGCCCGAGCGCACTTCGAGCCAGTTTCCGAAACGCTTTATAGCCACCGTTGAGCACAACTGGATTCATGCCCGTCAATTCGAGAATCCGGGCAAGGGACTGACTGCGCATGCCACCACGCCAACAATGAACAAGAATTTCGTCACCGCTCCCGCGTGATTTGGCGATTGATTTAGCTTGGGAGACCATTTCCGCCAAACGAGGGCCGACAAACTCGAGCCCTTTGATAATCGCCGGCTCACGCCCCTGATTTTTGTAGATCGTTCCGACCTCAGCCCGCTGCTCGTCGCTAAATAGAGGCAGATTGATGGCACCAGGAATATGGCCATCGGCAAACTCGCAGGGCGAACGGACGTCGAGTACTGGTATCTCAAACGATCGCTCCCAAAACTCACGGGCCGAAACGATATTCGGGTTTGCGTCGGTATCCGCCTGAGAGGAAACTGTCAGCGGAGAATTTGATTCAGTGTTTTGCGTACTCATACTCGAATGATTTTGCATAAAAAAACAGCCGAGCAATAGGCCCGGCTGTCATTTACATTCAGATTTTTAGTTCTTCGTTGAACTACTTAGCGTTCCACCACCACTGATCGTTGGTAGCCTTTGCTGCTGCACTGATGCTTGCCAAACCAGTGACGGTCTCGCTATTCGATGCAACGCCCCACGAGTTTAGCTGAACGCCACCGGAAGCTGAAACCAACCAAGAGCGGTCCAAGCGAACGAAGCTGCATTCCGTTGGAACTGACTTCGGCACGCTGTAAGCTGGAGGATTGACGATGTTCGCT
>CAYMFZ010000772.1:0-2365 GCA_964389585.1 uncultured Pirellulaceae bacterium
TTGCCAGCAATTAAGGGACGTCTCACGGCTTCTCCAGCGTTGAATGCAAATTTAGATCCAAAAATCGAATCGCGCATCCTACCAGAATCGGGGTTTGGGTTTAACCGGAACCTTAGAAAACGGGCGTACTTTGGATTTCAACCCTGAGCGTCGATTTGATTTGATTCGGGGAAAGAGTGGCACCGAGAACTGCCTTAAGGCGGGCTAATGGGGTGTGCCGTTGTCGCCATCTGGAATTGCCGACTATTTTTGATCAAGCGACTTTCTAACTTGGTCTCTTACCGATTGGACACGTTTCTTTTGAGGCCGAGACTGGCGGGTACTAGCTTGGACCAACGAAGCGAGCAATTCGTTTTTCGAAACAGCTCCATCAAGGTTAAAATCAGCAGAATTCGGAGGTCGTCTCATTTTGCTGGTCTCTTCTGCATCAAGCTGGCCGTTTTCGTTGGAGTCATATTGAGCGATCATCGATTCGGCGTATTTTCGAAATTTACCAACATGATTTGGGTCTGCTGCTGCAAGAATTGCATCCTCTGGCCGAACATCGGGAGCTTTGTCGAATTCAGTCAGCAGTTTTTTCAAAGCGATCAAACCTGCGATGCGGTATTCAACTCGTGTCTCGCCCTTTTCTTCAACGGCAGCCAACGCGATGGGCATCGCATCGTTTGCGGAAGTGCCAATTTCTGCGATCGCATAGACGAGGTGTAAGTAGTCGAATGTCGACGTGTCGGATTTCGAAGCCTGGGATTTCGAAGCTTGGGATTTGGATTGGAGTGCATCGAAATGAGCGCGAAGTGTGGGCACCGCTTTCGCTGAATCGATTCCCATTTTTTCAAGGACTTCGACAGCTCCCCTATGGTCACCTTCGATATCGTCTCGAATTGTCCCGACGATTTGTAAAACAACAGCGTCGGAGTTCTTTCTAAATTCCTTAAGAATCAACCCGCGCGTTTTTTCGTTTTGATCGCCAAAGACACTGAACAGTATTTTGTTCTTTCTCAATTGTCCAAGTCTTGAATGTTCGAGCAAGGCGAGCGATTGGTGACTGGAACTGGGATCTGCAAATCCAGCTTCGATTAACTCAAGTTGCTGTGCCTCGTCGAGCAAGCCGATCAACTTTTTGTTGGTAGCGAGCATTTGGTACGATTGATTGCGGACGGATTTGTTTTCGTCCTTGCAACTCACAAACAGAGCTTCTGCGGTTCGTTTCTCAAGTGAATTTTTGACCTCGTCGACCTGATCGTCTTGCTGCAATGCAAAACAAACTGCTGATGCATTTATCCAGGCAAAGATAAGAAAATGAGATAGCGCCAGCGCAATTCGGTTGGAATCAACTTTCATGTGGGCCTCGATAAAGAGTTCGGTTTCTTCTTAAACCAATCTCCTGAATTCAAGTTCCGTAACAAGTTTAAAAACTGTCCACGAATAGCGCCAATCTCACGAATGAAATCAAGTAAATTCGTTAGATTTGCGTTATTTGTGGACAATTACTTGCGACGTTTTCCATCTCGAGATTATCGAAACACCCGACCTACCGGTCAGAGTAAACTCGCGTCGTTTCCTGTTTCGAGACCGGCGTTGAACGTCCGTCGGTCTGCATGTTGACCGTCACACGATGGTCTCCAGCGGCTTGGCCTTTGCCTTTGATCACGATTCCGATTTCGTCACCCGGGCTCATGCTGTTGATGGGTTCGAAAACGATTTGCTGCCCACGAATGTTATGCCGTAGCGAGCCATCAACTGCGGTTGGAACCAGACCAGTTGGAAAATCGACTTGGAGCTGAACATTGGTCGCCGCTTTGGTGCCCTGATTGACAACGCGAATTCGGTAGCTTGTATCCGCGCCGATCTCAATGGGATCCACCACATCGTCAATATCAAAGAACACATCGACCAAGTGCTCTACCATCATGGGTTGCTCCGCATTCGATCGAGTTTTTAAATCGGCGAACGATTCGAACTTGATGGGCTGACTGCCAACGGCAACGGGAGTGGTCGTCAGTTCAACTTTCGCCTCCACGTCGCGGGCAAGTTCGGCCAAACTCCAGTAGACCGCATTTGTATTTGCGTCGTAGCGACCTTGATTGTTTGCGCGAACAAATCGCAGGCCGGGTGGCATTCTTGCGATCAACTCGACGTTGGTTGCTTTGGCGGTTCCTCGATTCGCGACACTGAAATTGTGTGTCACGTTTCGTTTGAGGAATCGTTTGGTTGGCCCGTCAGCTCGCGCGATCAGTTTTGGCGCGATGACTTCCAGCGGCAGCGCGTGTTTTGCACTTAGCCCACCCTCGGCAGAAGCGTACATCACGTTCTGAATTTTTCCGACGTTGGCAGCCTTGAGTGAAAGCGTAACTCGTTTCGATTT
>CAYMFZ010000773.1:0-2363 GCA_964389585.1 uncultured Pirellulaceae bacterium
TTGATTGCTCCGCAATCATAACGGGAATTGCGTCGAGAGTTTTCAAGCAATTTAGGTTGTCCGACTCAGCGGGATGCAAGATATTGGTAAGCATGACGTAAGCATAGCGAGGATCTTGGTTAGTCATTTCAGATGCACGCTTTGACCACGGAGTGATCAGCGACTATCAAAACGGCTAAAGCTGAAACAAGAGAAATTTCCATCTTTATTCGTGTGACTTCTGTTGTGATTGACTAAGTGCTTTCTGTCCACGAATCTTGCGAACAACACCTTTTGTCGAAACGTTACCTGTCACGTTTTATTCCGGTAAATCCATCTCGAATTTGGAACTGCTAAATGACATTCGCTTTTGAATTAGCTCCACCAGTGTCCAGGTTTTCGTTGGGAACATGCATGGTTAGGTGTTGCACTTTGTTTACCTTATTCGCATTCACTTATCCACTTACAGCTCAGGACACGGTTGAAGAGGTCGACGCCCTTGCCCGAGATCAATTGTCAGTTCACGCAACGGCAGATTCTTTTTCGTCTAGCGAGTCGAAACGGATCCTGGCCATTTCCGAGCAGGAATTTTTCTCGGACGCCTCCTATGAAACTCTACGTGAAATTTTCTCCGATCGATTCGAAAGAATTTGCAAATCGGAACTTGATTCTGCTTGGCTTCCCGCATTTCAAGCTTGGATTAGCAAGCATCATTCTGAAAAGAAGCAGGAGCTGTTTACATCGCTCAACCCCAAACTCGACAATGTTGAAAATGCACTGCGAGTTGTAAACCGATTGATCAAATCCCATCCTAAAAAGTCGATGTCGTTTTGGAATTTAGTCATCGCGCTGGCGGTCACGTGGGATGAACCGAGGAATGTCTATTACTATAAAGCTCACGCGGAGCGATCTGGCGGCATTGTCCCTAAAGAACTTGCCAATTGCTCCGACAACTTCGCGTACTTCATAGACAAAGAAGAAGTGTTTGGCACCAAGTGGAAATCGCTGCCTTGGGAATTTTTGATATTTTCTATCGATCACATGACACCGGTAATCGAACGTGAATGGGCGGTAGAACATTTTGTCAACGATAGAAAGATGATTGGCGAGTGTTATTCGGAGGTGCCTTACGATTTTACGATGATGGAAACTAAACGGCGACGAACAAAATTGATGGGGAAACAGTACACGCTGCCAAACTTATTGAGTTTAGGTGGCGTTTGTGCCCAACAAGCGGATTTCGCATCGCGAGTCGGCAAATCGGTTGGTGTTCCGTCGGCTTTTGTTTGGGGAGAAAGCACCTACGGCGAAATGCATTCGTGGGTGATGTGGGTCCAGCTGAATCGCGTCACGGAGAGTCAAATTTCGTTCTCGCTCAAATCGCATGGAAGAGTCAAAGGCGACAAATACTATGTCGGTATCCTCAAGGAACCGCATTTTGGGAAACGAATTTCCGATCGACATTTAGAGTTAGAATTAGACAATGTTGCAGCCAGCCCGCGAAACAATCGGCACGCGGATCGGCTGGTCGATTGCTATGAACTGTTCGCGCAGAAGCGTTCCTTTTCAGCTGAGCAGAGGATTTCATACTTAATGAAGATCATTGAATTGTGTCCTTGCAATCGGCGCGCGTGGATTCAGGTTGCGAATGTGATGCGAAGTGAAGAGTCTCAATCCGAAAAATTTTCAAATAAAGATCAAGTCGTCGACAAATTCATAAGTGCTTTTGCAAAGAAGCCCGATTTTACTTGGATGATTTTTCAAGAAATGATCAGTTATGAAGATGACCTGAACAAGAAAATCCAGTTGTATCAAAAGCTGATCAGGCTCTACCAGCGCAATGGGCGTCCCGATCTAGGAAGCAATGCGAAGATCGCAATATCATCTCTGCAAATAGAATCGGGCAATACCGAAGATGCGATCGAAGGGCTCGCGGTCGCGATTATGGATCTCGCCGATGACGCGCGGGTGATGCCGCCAATGTTGGACAAACTGGAGGCTATTTGCGGCGACGACAAGGAACTGAAAACAAAGCTGGTTGCTTTTTACAAGAAGTTCTTGCCGAAAATTCCCGAGACTCGCGGCAAAAGACCTAGCCCTCATTGCATCGAAATGTACGAGCGAGGAATCGCTACTTTTAAGAAGTCGGGCGACAAGCAGGCGGCAAAACAATACTTAGCCAAACTCCGTCAATTGAAATCGAAATAAACCTTGCGTGGAGCCAGTTCGTCGCTTTAGCTCAAACTGAAACGCTCGGCTGATCATCGCTGTTGCTCGCCCTTAATACTAAATCAAGTTGTTCTTGAATCGGTTTGAATTTTGATAGCCGTTGATTGCTCCGCAATCATAACGGGAATTGCGTCGAGAGTTTTCAAGCAATTTAG
>CAYMFZ010000774.1:0-2358 GCA_964389585.1 uncultured Pirellulaceae bacterium
TAGTTACTGGAGCGATGCCTCGCAGAATTCTGAGAGTTTTAAAGAGATTCGAGATTCGAGATAGGAGATTTCAGATTTGAGATTTCAGATTTGAGAATCCAGATTTCAGAATCCAGATTTGAGAATCTAGGTTTCAGACTCCAAATACGAGAATAAAAACTCCAGAAACGAGACCCAATTCTCAAATTCTCAAATTCTCAGATTCTCAAATTCTCAAATTCTCAAATTTCAAATTGAAATTGAGAATCCCGTTTCGGCGAATACGCTTAATCGACGATCGCATTTTCTGCATTCTTTCCAACCTGACTTCGGAATTGCTCTTTCCTTTTGAATCGAGCCAACTGCTCTTCGCAAATCTTACGCTTATTCTCAGGCGCAACTTCCAAAGCTTTTTCCGCCCACTTTACGGCTTCGTCGAAATCTTCAAGCTCAGCATGCGCGGTCGCTAAAGTATCGAGATGATACCAATCTTTGAACTCGGAGAGTTTGCAAGCCTTTTCAGCCTTTTCCAAAGCGAGTTTTCCGTCTCGAAAATCACCATCGGGACAGGTAGCGAGAAACCAAGCGTATCCGTTAAGCGTTTCATCCAATTCAGGCGCCAATTTTTCGGCAGCCTCAAAATCGGCTTTCGCTTTTTTGAAATCGCCTTTACCAAGCCATGCCACACCACGATTTGACAACGCGAATGGGCTTTGCGGATCCAGTTTCGCATGCTGTGTGTGGTCGGCAATCGCTTTATCAAAATCATTTTTCTTGACATAGCAAACCCCTCGGTTTCCATAAGCGATCGAAAGCTTGGGAGCATATCGAATCGCACGTGTCAAATCGTAAATCGCGTCGTCAATGTTATCGAGCTTAAACGAAACCCATCCACGTGCATTTAACGCCATCGCGTTCTTCGTCTGAATCTCAACCGCTCGATCCGCCTCCTCATAGGCTTCCTCTAATTTGTCTTCAATCAAAGCCAAGTTGCTCAAGCCAACGTGGGCGTCCGCGAGTCGCTTGTCCATTTCAACCGCGTGGCTGTAGTCTTCACGAGCCCCTTTTAAATCGTTTAAACCAAGCTTCGTACTTCCGCGGCTAACGAACCAGAGAGCATGTTTGTCAAACAACTCAATCGCTTTGTTGTAAGCCTTCAACGATTGTTTGTAATCATTCATCGCATAAAAAACCAAACCGATGTTAAAATGTGCGTGAGCATATTTCGGATTGAGTCGAATCGCTTCGTTCATGTCCTTAACGGCAAGTGCGTATTTGCCTTGGGCCTTGAGGACCATTCCCCGGTGATTCCAAGTCACAGGATTCTTTCGATTCAATGACAACGACTGATTCAAATCCTTGAAAGCCTGATTGTACTGCTCGCGTTCGTGAAAAATCATTCCTCGATGGGCAAACGCGATTGCGTCTTTAGGATTGTCGGTCACTCGTTTCGAAAAATGCTTGGCCGCCATGTCCAGATTCATGGTGTACTGAAGCGGCAGCCAACCCACGACATCTCCCAGCTCGCACCATTTTCCATTCGTTGTTGCAACGGTGTGGACACCGCCTTCGTAGACGCGACCGACGACTTTGCTTTCGTACTTTGTGTCGTAGTTGGCAGTGATCACAACGCGATCGCCTTTCTCTTGGGCAATCGCAACATCGTTGGCTACCGAGACAGCGACGAAAGCAACAAGCGAACAAAAACAAATTCTGAAATTAAGTTTAGAAACCATGCCAATTTTCAAACGAATCAAAGTAATACGATGCTGAAGGTGTTGATCTAAAACGTTTTTGATCAACCTGAAATCTCTCATAATTCTAGCGAGTAAGAACGTATCCCATTAGGCTAAATCCCGATTTTCGCGTCTTCAAAAGAAATGTTGAAATATACGGATGCGGCGAACTAGGGCGTTTCCTTCTATGCGATGTCGCGTCTGATTTCTATTTTCCGATACAAAACCGACCGAAAACTAGATCCAAGATATCGTCGGTGTAGATCGTACCAACGACATGCCCCAAACCTTCGAGTGCCTGACGAATTTCGGCGGCGACGACTTCCTCGCCTATGCGATCACGAACCGCTTGCAAGGCATGCTCAACGGATTCACAAGCCTCTCGTAGACTTTCAGCCGCTCGCAAAACCGTCGTCCCCACAACCGTCGCGTCCGAAGTGTTTGCATCGAGAACAGACAATGAAATCTGACGACGCAGACGCTGAATTCCTGTTTTTGTTAACGAACTTGTGGATATCACATGTCCCTTTAGACCCGACGATTGAATCTCCAAAGTCCTGCTACCGATCGCCTCTTCAGAAACAAGATCAGATTTCGTTAGCACAACCAAACTCGCTTCATCGTGTCGCGACAACTCCAACTG
>CAYMFZ010000775.1:0-2347 GCA_964389585.1 uncultured Pirellulaceae bacterium
GTCCAGTGCCAGCCAAGGTTTAGAAATCGTGCCAGCCAGCCTGCTTTATCCTGCGGATGATCCACCGCCGATTGTCGGTTCGGATCTAGTGGCGCAAACGCTTGTGTCTGGATTGTCGAATCCGACTTCGTTGGAATGGAGTCCCGATGGCGAGAACATGTACATCACTCAAAAGAATGGACTTGTTCGAGTCGTCAACAATGGCGTTTTGGAGTCGACGCCATTCATCGACATTAGCACGATGACAAATGGAACACGCGATCGCGGGTTGCTTGATATCGCAATCCATCCTGATTTCGAAAACACGCCTTACGTTTATCTCTTGTTCACCTACGATCCGCCAGAAGTTTTCAATAACACTGGACTTGCCGGCCCGGACGGTAACGGCAATCGCGCAGGTCGACTCATTCGTGTAACTGCGGACGCGAGCAACGATTACAAGACAGCGGTCGCTGGCAGTGAGGTAGTCTTGCTTGGCACGAACAGCACTTGGGATAACTTCAACGGATTCGTAAACAGCACCAGCAATTTCAATGAGCCTCCCGCTGGCATCAACCCCGACGGTTCGAACATTCGTGACTTCATCGCCAGTGATAGTGAGTCTCACACGATTGGTTCGATTGTGTTTGGAACCGATGGCAACCTGTTTGTTTCGATTGGAGACGGAACGTCTTATAACGCAGTGGACCCAAGAACCGTTCGCGTTCAGGACATCGACAACTTGAGCGGAAAGATTCTCCGCATCGATCCGATTACCGGCCAAGGCGTTTCCGATAACCCGTTTTACAACGGCGATGCAGGAGCGAATCGTTCGAAAGTTTACCAGCTTGGCGTTCGCAACCCGTTTCGAATGGCAGTCGATCCGAATTCAGGCCAACTGTACATTGGCGATGTTGGTTGGACTCAATGGGAAGAAGTTAATGCCGGCGGACCGGGAGCAAATTTTGGTTGGCCGTACTATGAAGGTGGCAGCGGAGTCAGCTTGAGAACTAATGCCTATCGAAACTTGCCGGAAGCTCAAGTTTTCTACGCGAGTGGACAAACGGTAACGCCTGCGATTCACGCTTTGAATCATGGCCAAACTGGAATCAACGCGATCATCTTGGGCGATGTATACACCGGAACGGCCTACCCAAGCGAATACTCTGGAGACTTGTTCTTTAATGATCTTGGTCAGGGAATCGTGCGAAACATTAGCTTTGATTCCAATGGAAACGTAAGTGATGTCGAAACGTTCTCGACTGGAGCTCAAATCGTTGTTCATATTCAAGAAGGCCCAGATGGGAACCTTTATTACATCGACCTCAACGATGGCCAAGTCGGTCGTTGGATCTTTGAATAGATTTTGACAGCAAACATTCAAGTTAAATCAAAGCTGATCGAGAAACGCATTTGCGAGATCTCGATCAGCTTTTTTCGTTGCGCAAGCGTGCATTTGGTTGACCAAGCATTAGTCTCAAAAGTAAAGTAGAGATCGGACGAAGGAACCATCTCCAGATTAACCTTGGAAATTTAATGACCACGCAAAACAGCCATCTCAAAAACGCAAGCGACCACCGACGTGACTTTCTAAAGAAGACAGTCGCCGTCGGTACAGCCGCGTCGATGCCCTACTTTTTCTCGCAACCCAAAACACTCGCCAGTGAAACTACGGCGAAGAATGATCGGATTCCAATTGGCTTGATTGGAGCCGGCGGCATGGGAAATGGAAACATGCGTGCAGCCAAAGAATGGGTTGATGTCGTCGCCATTTCTGATGCTGATCAATCGCGAATGGAATCAAGCAACAAAAACCTTAGCGAGGGCAAGGCTGAACTTTACAAAGACTATCAAGACATCCTTGCGCGTGACGACATCAAAGTCGTTCATATCGCGACGCCAGATCATTGGCACACCAAACCGTTGATCGAGGCGATGCTTGCGGGCAAAGACGTTTACTGCGAAAAGCCTTTGACGTTGACGATTGATGAAGGAAAACTGATCCGGAAAGTTCAAAAGGAAACGGGTCGCATCGTTCAAGTCGGAACCCAACAACGAAGCACTTTCAATCTTTTCACCAAAGCAATCGCGATGGTCGCTGATGGGAGAGTTGGAAAAATTAAGCGAATCGAATGTGCAATCGGCGGCGCTCCTCGATGCGACTCAATTCCCGTCGCGGAAGTTCCGGGAGCGCTGGATTGGGATCGCTGGCTTGGCCCCGCTCCGGAAGTCGAGTACCGCAACCGTCCGAATGAAGATCCAAAGAAACGCGGAAACACGAATTGTCATTACGAATTCCGATGGTGGTACGAGTACTCGGGCGGCAAGCTTACTGATTGGGGTGCTCATCATGTCGACATCGCAAATT
>CAYMFZ010000776.1:0-2336 GCA_964389585.1 uncultured Pirellulaceae bacterium
GGGTAAGGGTAAGGGTGAGCCTGAGTATTGGGTTGCCACCGTTCGCCCGGGAACCATCCTTTACGAATTGAGTGGCGTGACTGAGCAGCAAGCAAAAATTTGCTTTGCTCGTTTGGCGCACAAGATGCCGTTTAAAGTTCGGATGGTTAAACGCCGCCCGATGTAGTGATCGTTTGGTTTGCTGCCAAGGGAATTAAGCAAACTGAATTGATTTTGAACCAGACAAAGACACAGCTTAAAGCGAATTGATTATGGCCAGCCTATCCGAATTGCGAGAAATGAGTGACGAACAAATGGCTGCGGTCCTCAAAGAGGCCTGCAAAGATTTGTTTCAGTTGCGAATCAAAGCGCAAACCGATCGCTTGGATGTTCCTTCAGAACTCAAGCGAAATCGGAAATTGGTAGCTCAGATCAAAACGATCCAACGGCAACGTGAGATCGAAGCCGCCAAAGCTGGAACGGCTGAAGCGACTGCTTAGTAAATAGTTAGTCAATTTAGTTGAATCAATTGTCGTGAATGACAAACACAAGAGTCAGAACAGAAATACTGGGATAAACAAATGCCGAAGCGAGTTTTAACCGGTCGCGTCAAAAGCGACAAAATGAACAAGACGCGAGTCGTTCAGATTGCGCGTTTGGTTCGGCATCCGAAGTACGGAAAAATCTATCGCGATCGAACGACTTGTTACGTTCACGATGAGAACAATGACTCAAAAGAAGGTGACACGGTTCAGATTATCGAATCTGCTCCTGTCTCCAAAAAGAAACGCTGGACGTTTATTAAGGTCATCGAGCGTATTAGCTAAGTCGATGTGACTGCTATGAAAGCTGCACGCAAACTTAAAGAAGAGTCGGACGGCAAATAAGAAAAACCAGCGACTCCAGAACCTGTTGCTGCAACACCTGAACCAGCAACAGAAAACGCTGACGGTTAAAACAGTATTTCAAATTTGAACAGATTTCTAATTTGAACAAAATTTTTAAATTGAATTTCGATTTTCTAATTTGGACAGAATTCAAATTTCAAATCCGACATTTCAAATTGAAACCCACTACACCCAAACAACTTTCCAATCCTGACGAATCATGATTCAAGCAGAAACAAGACTTGCGGTTGCCGACAACACAGGCGCTCGCGAAATCATGTGCATCAAAGTCCTCGGTGGCTCGCGACGACGAACCGCCGGTTTGGGCGACGTAATTGTGTGCAGTGTCAAAAGTGTGATTCCTGGTAGCGACATCAAAAAGAAAGCGATCGTCCAAGCCGTCATCGTGCGTTGCAAGAAAAGCACGCGACGTGAAGACGGAAGCTACATCAAGTTTGATGCCAACGCAGCAGTGATCATCGACAAAGACAAAAACCCACGTGGCACTCGTATCTTCGGTGCGGTTGCTCGTGAGTTACGAGAAAAGAACTACATGAAGATTGTTAGCTTGGCGAACGAAGTTATCTAAACAAACGAAAACAATTCAAACGAAAACAATTTGAATTTGACAACTCAAATCTCAGATTTGAAATCTCGAATTTGAAATTTGAAACCAACATCAGAATTCAATTTTAAATCCCGGGTTCAGATCTGTACCAAGCAGTTTCAAATCCCAAACTTCAGATTTGAAATTCAAAGCAGTTAAATAGAACAGAGCAAAACTAAGACCGGCTGTTGGAATCATCAACGGCTAACCAGAAAAGCAAAACCATGGCTCGACTAAGAGAACTTTACAACACAACCATCCGCCCACAGCTCAAAGAGACTTGTGGACGAGAGAACATTCTTTCTTTGCCACGCTTGGAAAAGATTGTGATCAACATGGGTGTTGGATCGGCAACCCAAGACAAAAAAGAGTTGGCAGATGCCAACGAAGCGATGGGTTTGATTGCTGGTCAAAAACCAGTCATCACCAAAGCTCGCAAGTCGATCGCGAACTTTCGCCTTCGCGAAGGCCAAGCGATCGGTTGCAAGGTAACGCTCCGTGGTGAGCGGATGTACGAATTTATGGATCGCCTACTCTCATTGGCACTTCCTCGAGTCCGTGACTTTCGTGGAATTAGCTCCAAAGCATTTGACGGTCGCGGCAATTACAGCCTCGGCTTGAATGAGTACTTGGTATTTCCAGAACTTAATCCAGATAAGTTCACACGTAGTCAAGGAATGAACATCGTGTTCGTTACTTCGACGGAAGATGATAACGAAGGGCGTACGTTGCTGAAAATGTTCGGTATGCCTTTCAAAGACGAATCAAAGAAAGACTAGACGTTTTAACATTGGCTGGCACTTTGTTGGCTGATTCGCCAATGTTGAACGATGCAGATACTTAATAACGACGAGCGATTGCTC
>CAYMFZ010000777.1:0-1597 GCA_964389585.1 uncultured Pirellulaceae bacterium
TTTGCAAACTCAGGCTGGAACGTGGCTCTAGTTGATTCATGTCGTATACGCGGGGATAGATCCAAAATGAACCCTGCCGCTAGCATTTCTACGAACCGAATTCGGCTAGGAGAACGTAACTGATTGGATCTATACTTTTGTCGGCTCGAGGCCATCTATGCTGGGGCATATGCCAAGCATATCAACCGTAGGGAAAAGGAGTTTCCAATGCGAAGTATTGCGATCATCAATCAAAAAGGTGGTGTTGGAAAAACAACCACCGCTGTCAATCTGAGCGCTGCACTCGCCGAAGCCGGAAATCGAGTATGGCTGATTGACCTCGACCCGCAAGCCCATGCATCGCTTCACCTTGGGTTTGGCATGGAGGAAGAATATCTCTCCATGTACGACGTGCTGACTGCAGACGTTAATCTCGACGAAGTCTGTCATCAAGTCGACGAAAATCTATGGCTTAGCCCTTCACACATCGATTTGGCCGCCGCAGAAATGGAGCTGGCTGGAGCCGTCGGCCGCGAGATTATCTTGCGGGACAAAATGGCGGAAGTCGCCCAAGAGTTTGACTACGTGATTTTTGACTGCCCTCCCTCGCTGGGCATCTTGACGTTGAATGCTTTGACCACCGCGACCGAAGTTTTTCTTCCGCTACAACCTCACTTTCTCGCTCTGCACGGTTTGAGCAAATTGCTTCGTACCATTCAATTGGTTGCGCGGCGACTCAACCCTGTTTTGCAACTGACCAGAGTCGTTTATTGCATGTTCGACACGGGCACGCGATTGGCGAATGAAGTTGTCGAAGATGTCGAAGTCTTTTTCGAAGACCAGCGTCAAACGAATTCGATTTGGTCGAACGCCTATAGTTTCGACACGAGAATTCGTCGCAACATTCGATTGGCAGAAGCACCAAGCTACGGCCAATCCATCTTTCAATACTCCAATGATTCCAACGGTTCACAAGACTATCGAAGCCTTGCCGCTGAAGTCATTCAACAGACTCGGGCAATTCAAAGTTCATCAGTCGTTGAAAGAGATTCAATGACAACGCTGGAGAAGATGACTCTCGAACGAGCGTGATCAAACTCGCTCATCAAGAACGAAGTACGATCGACCTGCTTGTTTTTGTCCACGAATAGCACGAATCAAACGAATCTGAGTAAGTCACATTCGTGTTATTCGCTGTATTCGTGGACTTAATTCATTGGGACAATTAAAGCACAACAGTCGTTGAAGAAGACAACACTCGAACGAGCGTGATCAAACTCGCTCATCAAGAACGAAGTACGATCGCCCCGCTTGTTTTTGTCCACGAATAGCACGAATCAAACGAATCTGACTAAGTCACATTCGTGTTATTCGCTTTATTCGTGGACAACTCTTTCATCTACTCGGACTCAGGGTTCGTAAAGCGCATCATCATGGGCGCATCATTATCGCGGCGCTTGTTGTCGAATTGACGTCGAACATCGATGCGTGCTGTGCCACTTGCATTCTCTTTTTTTCGCAAATATTGCGACTCTCGAACGAGCGTGATCAAGCTCCCTCAAAAACGAAGTACGATCGCCCCGCTTGTTTTTGTCCACGAATAGCACGAATCAAACGA
>CAYMFZ010000777.1:1697-2332 GCA_964389585.1 uncultured Pirellulaceae bacterium
CGATGCGTGCTGTGCCACTTGCATTCTCTTTTTTTCGCAAATATTGCGACTCTCGTTTTGTGATTCGATTGGCGTGGTAAATGCTGTGAGGTTTAGAGACCAAAGGCTTTACTGGAATTTACTTAGAGCCTATCCCAAAAGTCGTGAGCCGTTGGCGCTAGGCGCGGGCCAACCCAACGAGTGGTTTGTTTTGCTGGTTATTCCGGCCCGAGGCTAGTGCCCTCGGCTCACTGTCGAATCACCTCTTGGTTTTGGGATAGGTTCTGGTGCGTAGAGCTTTCAAACCAACTTGGGTGCTCAACAAGCCCCGCAACCGCACGTCGTCGACTTTGTGAAGGACTCGATGACTGAAACGAGCAAATTCATGAAACGCAATCAACGGATTCTTAAATCTTGTTACGCACTTGGGATGGCATTCGCATTGTTTGCACATTCAAACAATGTCGTTGGGCAAGCAGTCGATGATCCGTTTCAAATGGCGAGCAACAATCTTAATCGCGAAACTGAAACGAATACATTAACGCTTGAAGGCCCGGCACTTGAACATCCGGTCTCGATAGCAACACATTCGTTTCGACAATCTGAGCAGCAGTCACAGTCGCAAACCAATATTCCATTGAGATCAGTCGTAGAGC
>CAYMFZ010000778.1:0-2293 GCA_964389585.1 uncultured Pirellulaceae bacterium
ACACAACAATTGCAAAGGCGCTTACGAAAAAAGTTGCCGAATCGAAAAACCAATCCAGCGTTACGCCTTGGGTTTAGGGCTTGGTTGTAGTGGATGAGGCTACGAATCTTTCGGTCGACTACATCTCGGGACTCGTTGCCTCGTCCACTACCCTAAAATTGAGTTGGCACAATGCATTGGTACGAAATTTTAGAGGGTAATTCTAGCCGAGAGTTGCCAAGCCCATGACTTGACTCTTTTGTCGGTTAATCGCTTTCTGAAATTGGGTCTTGGGTGAATCTGGAAACTTCCGGCAGAAGTTACCCACCGAAAGTGCCACAGCAATCAAGGAAAGCCGAATTTGGTTTTGGCTTGGCGGTTCTCTGAAATTCTTGACGGCAAATTTGAAAAATTGCCGGTTTAAATTGAATCCTACCGATACCTTCGTCCCAACCCATTCGCTTTCTAGCGATTGTTCGGGTTAGGTTGTGCCTAGACTGCGGGGTTAAACGGAAATCCGTTGCAATCCGAATGTTCGAATAACCCAATTGGTTGGGATTGCAAAAACAGAGGGCAAACCAGATGAGTTGACTAATCGTCGCCTATATTTCCGAGTGGGCAAACTATTGCTCCGCTGTATTGTCTTATCGTTCAATGTGAAAAACATGTTTCCGCAAGAGATGTCCTCAATTGTCTTCATTTGCATCTGGTCGTTGACCAGTGTCGGTGTTGGTCTATTGAGTGGTTTCTTTATCGGTCGGTTTTATACTCTTTCGAACGAACGCAAGCGACTGAAAAAAGATCGAGAAAACACTTTGACAGCTCTCTTGGCAGTCATGAACAGTACCGATCGTCTTAATGAGGATGTCGATTCTCACAATGTCGCACTTAAGTCGGCACAACAAGAGCTTCAGCAAATTGATGAAGATGAGCAACTTGTTGATTTGCAGTCGGCGTTGATGAACAACATTACTCGCGTTGTTCAGTCCAACCGCAAGCTCGAAAACGACTTGGTTGTCTCGAAGTACAAGTTGGAAAATCAGGCTCAAGAGCTTGATCGCACGCGGATTGAAGCACGCACCGATGCCTTGTGCGATATTGGCAATCGCAAAGCCGTTGACGAGACGTTTCAGTTTATGGTTTCACGGTTTCAGTCTGAAAACGCGCCCTTTGGTGTCATGCTAATCGACATTGATCACTTTAAGCGAATCAATGATTCGTTCGGCCATCAGGCTGGTGATGAAGTACTCACAAGCATCGCCAAAGCACTAAAAGAATGTGTACGCCCGGAAGACTTCGTTGGAAGACTTGGCGGCGATGAGTTTATCATTCTTCTTGATGGATTGACGGAGGCCAATGCGGATCTCGTGGGAGCCCGAATTCGATCAACAATTGAGCTGTACGATTTCAGTATCAATAGTTCAGGGCAGTCCACGGTTGTTACCATGAGTATGGGACTGGCAGTCATTTCGAAAGAAGACACCGCAATTAGTCTTTATGAACGAGCCGATCAGGCACTTTATAAATCGAAGCAGCTTGGCCGAAATCGTTTGTATACGATTACTGATCCCAACGAACCAATCACGGCGAAGCCGGAAAAGACGGACGCAGGCGAGCCGCAGACTTCTTACGAAGACTTCAAAGCTTCTTTTGCCGAAACGAATCTCGAAGATTGCTAGAAGGATTTTCTCGCAACTGCCACGAGAAATTGCAAACGTAGCTGCCACGTTTACTTAAGCGATTCAATACAGCGAAGACGCGAGTAGCCCAAAGATGCGAATACGGGTGATGAAAAGTCTCACTGCGCAAAACGTGTGTCGACCAGAGGCCTGGGCTCATTTCTTCGAAGTCCAACGGCATGGCAGGCAAGACAAAGGTGCCTCTGATTGGGATGCCAACGGCTGGCAGACATCTCATGGCTCATCTGATTTGAACGCCAACGCCATAGCAGACAGGGCATGCGCGTTCTCAGATTTAAACGCCAAAACGGCATGGAAGGCACGGCATGCACGTCTCAGACTTGAATGCCAACGGCATAGCAGGTGAAACATGCACGCATCTGATTTGAACGCCAACGGTATAGCAGACAAGGCATGGATCGCTTTGATTTGAATGCCAACGGCATGGCAGGCGATAGCCACGGACGTAAGTCCGTGGTCCCATTCCGTAGGAATGATCGAGTCCCAGCGGGACGGCATGAGGCATCGCTTTCTTGTTTTGGAATTCCAAGGACCAGCGTCAATCGCGCGCAGTCGACACTAATTAGAGGACATTTCAAAACCTAAAATCGTGCGATCATCGTAGTGGGATTCGC